>JANPDB010000543.1:0-1569 GCA_031431255.1 Acidimicrobiia bacterium
GTCGACACGGCGACAAGCAATGAGGAGGACCTGATCCAGCTGATCCTCGGTGGTCAGCTCGAGGACTTCTATCCAGAGCCGTCCGTGCCGGGTTCGAAGGTCGCGCTCCAGATCGAAGGCCTTTCGGGCTCCGTTGCGAAATCAGTGGACCTCGTCGTGCATGAAGGTGAGATCGTCGGCCTCACCGGCATCGCCGGGGCCGGCTACGACGAGGTGCCCTATCTGCTCTTCGGAGCCAAGCCATCGAGGGGCGGAACGGTCCGGATTGGTTCCACCGAGTTGGATCACTCTGAACTCACACCGCGCCGCACCATGGCCGCCGGAATGGCCCTGCTTCCTGCGGATCGCCAGCGCAACGGTGGCGTCGGCGACTTGACGCTCACGCAGAACGTGTCGCTCCCCGTGCTCGCGTCGTTCTTCTCCGGCGGCCGGCTGCACCAGCGAGCCGAGCGATCGAAGGTGGCGGGTCTGCTCGTCGACTACACCGTTCGCCCACCGCTCCCAGAGGCGAAGATGGGGCAACTGTCGGGTGGGAACCAGCAGAAAGCGTTGCTGGCCAAGTGGCTGCAGCGTGACCCTCCGGTGCTGCTCCTCCACGAACCGACCCAGGGGGTCGACGTCGGGGCGAAGAAGGACGTTTTCGAGCGACTTCGCGATGCTGCGGTCGCCGGAGCGGCGATTGTGTTCTGTTCAGCAGAGTACGAAGACCTCGCCCACCTCTGCGACCGGGTGTTGGTGTTTCAAAACGGTCGCGTCGCCGCCACACTCTCCGGCGCTGATCTCACCGAGGATCGCATCGTCGAGCAGTGCTACCGGGCAGAACGAGTGAACGCAGCAGCGAGGCCAAGCGGTTCGTGAAGAAAGACGCAAGGCCGCAGCGCGGCCGCCCGCGGTCGGCCACTGCGGACCTCCAGGTCCACGATGCAGTGGTCTCGATACTGGAAACAGTGGGCTACGTCGGACTCCGCATCGACGACGTTGCCGAGCTTGCCGGTGTCTCCAAGACGACGATCTACCGCCGGTGGCCGACCAAGTCCGCGCTTGTCGTCGACGTACTGGCCACGCTCAAGGGTGCTCAGGTGCCGATGCCGACGAGCGGCGACTTCGAGACCGATCTCCGTTCGCTCATCTATGACCTCTACGCCTCTCTCGCCAACACCAGTCTCGGCCGCGCGCTGCCCGGGCTGATTGTCGAGAAGTCAACCGACCCGGAGCTCGCGGCGGCAGTCGAAGGACTCTGGTCATCACGGCAGGATCAGGTCGCCAAAGTCATTCGCCGCGGGATCGCCACGGGCCAGGCGCGAGCCGACCTTGATGTCCGGGTGACGCTGGAACTACTCGCCGCTTCGGCCTACTACCGGCTTCTCATCACCGGAGCGAGCCTTGACCGCAGAAGCGCTCGACGCCATGCCGACGCGTTGGTGGCCTTCACTCGGCCGCCAGCAGCCGTCGAGCCGAGAAACTGACGGAGAACTACCGCTTCGGGAATGTGACCGGCAGGAGGATTCGCATCGACCGCTTGGTGATGAGGTAACCGAAACGGGCCGCGAAGTCGAGCCACTCAGGGTC
>JANPDB010000544.1:0-7265 GCA_031431255.1 Acidimicrobiia bacterium
CTCGGCATGGAAGCCGATCTCCAGCAACTCCCGGTCCCCTACGCGCACGAGCTGGGCCTCGTAGTGCTCACGCGTGGCGTCGCCGAACCACACCTTCACTCCCCGACCGTGCGAGGTGGTCCGCAGGTCGGGTCCGACGACATCCACGAACCCTTCGACAGCATCGCGGACCTGGCCGAAGAACTCCGCGTCCACCACGACAAGCGTAGGGGTTAGCGGATGATCGGACGCCTCCCGGTGGGCATCGCCGTGTTGCGCTCACGTGCGACCCAAGGGCCGAGACCGTCCTGCCGTCCCGACGGACGGGTGGGACGGACCTGGGTTTCTTCACCGGGACGACTGGCATGCGGTCGGGCGGCTGAACAGCGAACGCCGGTTCGCGATTCGTCTCAGTCCGCCGTAGCTGCCTAGCCTCACACCATGACGAATTCACACCTGCGCCAGTTCTACATCGACGGCGCCTGGACCGACCCCTCCGGCACCCGAACCCACGACGTCGTGAATCCCGCGACCGAACAGGTCGTCGCGACCATTGCGTTGGGTGAGCAGGCCGACGTCGATCGTGCCGTGGCCGCCGCAAAGGCGGCGTCGGTGACGTTCTCGCAGACAACCAAGGAGGAGCGGCTGGCTCTCCTCGGCAAGATCATCGAGGCATACAAGGCGCGCCTCAGCGACATTGCGGTCGCCGTGTCGAGCGAGATGGGGGCGCCACTCACGCTCGCCCAACGAGCGCAGGCGCCCGCCGGTCTCGGCCACCTGATGGCAACCGCGAAGGCGCTCGAGGCGCTCGAATTCGCTGAGGACATCGGCACCAGTCGCATCGAGTACGAATCGATCGGGGTATGCGCGCTTATCACTCCGTGGAACTGGCCGCTCAACCAAATCGCCGCCAAGGTCGCCCCGGCCATCGCGGCAGGCTGCACCATGGTGCTCAAGCCCTCGGAGATGGCCCCTCTCAATGCGTTGATCTTCGCCGAGGTGATGCACGACGCGGGAGTGCCGAAGGGCGTCTTCAACCTCGTCAACGGCGACGGCCCCACGGTCGGCGCGGCACTGTCGTCGCACCCCGACGTCGACATGGTCAGCTTCACGGGTTCGACCCGGGCCGGTATCGAAGTCGCCCGCAATGCGGCACCGACGGTGAAGCGTGTGCATCAGGAGTTGGGCGGAAAGTCGGCCAACATCGTGCTCGATGATGCCGACCTGGAGCAGGTGATCACCCGCGATGTCGGCCGGCTCGTCATGAACTCCGGTCAGTCGTGCAACGCCGGTACCCGCATGCTCGTGCCGGCCGCTCGGATGGAAGAGGCCGCAGCCATCGCCGCAGCAGCAGCGGAGAAGATCGCGGTCGGAGATCCGAACGATCCCGGCACGGCCGTCGGCCCGGTGTCGTCGAAGGCGCAGTTCGACAAGGTGCAGGGGCTGATCCAGAAGGGCATCGACGAAGGGGCCACGCTCGTCGCCGGAGGCGTCGGCCGCCCCGACGGACTTTCGTCCGGTTACTTCGTGCAGCCGACCGTGTTCGCCAACGTCACCAACGACATGACCATCGCCCGCGAGGAGATCTTCGGACCGGTCCTGTCCATCCTCGGCTACAACGACGAGGACGAGGCCATCCGGATCGCCAACGACACCGTCTACGGCCTCGCCGGCTATGTGTCCTCGAACGACCTCGAGCGGGCGAAGAAGGTCGCTCGGCAAATCAAGTCGGGCAACGTGCACCTCAACGGCGCCGGAACCGACAGCAACGCGATCTTCGGTGGCTACAAGCAATCTGGGAACGGCCGCGAATTCGGCAAGCACGGCATCATGGAGTTCCTCGAATCGAAAGCTCTCCTCGGTTTCCACCCGAGGTCCTAGCGCGTCCCACGTCAGCCGGGGTGCACCGTCGTGCCGGACTCCCCGGACAGGACCGCCTCGGCCTGGCCGAGCGCTCCGATGGCGGCGCGCTTGCCGGTGCGCTCCACGAACAGGCAGGCGGCCTCGATCTTGGGGCCCATGGAGCCCGCCGGGAAGCGTCGCGCTCGGAGCTCGGTGGTGGTGACGGATCGCATCACCGTGGCCTCGGGGGTGCCCCAGTCGTCGATCACCCCGTCGGCGTCGGTGAGCAGGAGCATGGCGTCGGCCCCGAGGTTCTCGGCCAGGAGTGCCGTCGTGAGGTCCTTGTCGATCACCGCGTCGACCCCGCGTCGGCGGCCACCGGCGTCGATGACCACCGGGACACCCCCGCCACCGGCACAGATCACCACGACGCCGGCTTCGAGCAACCTGCCCACCACCGCCTCCTCCACGATGCGCAGCGGTTGCGGTGAGGCCACCACACGTCGCCACGCCGCGCCGTCGGCCCGCATGGTCCACGCCATCCGTCGGCCGACGTCGGCCGCCTCGGTTTCAGAGGGGTACACGGGCCCGACGAACTTCGTAGGGGAATCGAACGCAGGATCGTCGGCGGCTACGACGGTCTGGGTGACGAGCGCCGCCACATCGCGCCCGGGGAGGGCGTTCTGCAGCTCCTGGAGCAGCCAGTAACCGATCAGGCCCTGCGTCTCGGCACCCAGCTCGGCGAGCGGGTACGGCCGCGTCAACGAGTGATCGGCTGCGGACTCCAACGCCAGGAGGCCGACCTGCGGGCCGTTGCCGTGGGTGATCACCAGCTCGTGGCGCATCGCCAGCGGGGCCAGCGACGCGACGGCGACGGCGACGTTGTGTTCCTGCACATCGGCGTCGGGTCGTTGTCCCCGACGCAGGAGTGCATTGCCGCCGAGCGCCGCCACGATTCGCACGGTGTCGGTCCCCGACCGTTCAGGACGCGGACAGGGACACGAACATCGCCGGGAACCGGGCCAGGACGGCGATCGCGTGCTGTAGCTCGCGCTCGTCGACGCACTCACCGATGCGATGGGTGTTCTGCTCGATGCCGGCCCCCACCCCGAACATTGCCGGGTGCTTGACGGCGCCCGACGTGACCCACTGCTTCGATGCGGGCACGTCGATTGCCGAGCTGTCCACGGGGACTGGGAAGCCGACGCCGTCGGTGGAGAACACCCAGCGGTCCACACGTGGTTCGCCGCGCAGCGCGCCAGCCGTTGCCCCGCCATCAGGCTCAGTGATATGCGCGCTGACGACAGCGCGATAGCTCGCCACCGCGGCCGAGATTGCCGGATGATCCTCGGGTGTAGCCCATCCCGGGTAGATCTGCGCGTTGTCGGGGTGGTATCCGGTCTCGGTGGGCTCGTCGTAACGGGGAACGCTCACGTCGACGACGAGGCCAGCGGCGCGCGCCTCGGTTACGGATTCGAGTGACTCGATCTCGGCGAGCGCTCCTTCCGGTGTCTCGCCGACGGTCAGGCGGCGATCGAAGCGGAACGTGAAGCGCTCGGGTACGGCGCAGTCACTGGGAGTGTCGAGCTTGGCCCACGACGCCGTGCGCGTGCCACGGCCGAGGAACGGATGGTCCCCGAACCCCACCGAGGCGGCCTGCCGGGCGGCCTCGGCCAGGATCGCCCCGCCGTGCTCCAGGGGGTTCAGGCCCAGATGGGGCATCGATCCGTGGCAGGAGCGCCCGGTGACGGTCACCTCGATCTGCATCCGCCCTCGTTGTCCCCGGTACAGCCCGAGCGCGCCCTTCACCGCGTCGCCCGTGCCCTCGGTGAGGATCACCACATCGGGAACGAGGCTCGGGGGAGCGCCGGGAAGCACCTTGGCCATCACGTAGCGGGGGCCGCCTCCGTCATTGTCTTCCTCGGCCACCGTGGCGTAGGAGCGAATGACCGCTCCGTGCAACGAGCCCTCGGGCACGAGCTCCAGCAGGATCTTCATGGCGATGATCTGTGACACGACGCCCGCGAGCTGGTCCGCCGATCCCCGTCCGAACACGAGGTGGTGCCAGTCGGCTTCCGGCGGGACGTACCCCAACTCTTGGCGGAGCGCGCCGCGGTCGAGTTGGGCGGGGTCGGTGAGACCGTCATAGGGATCGAGCGCACCGTGCAGCTTCTCGTGCCACTGCTCGCGTAGCGCGAGCACCGTGTCCGAATGGCCGTCGAGATAGATGACCTTCTTGTGGTCCGGGTGGACGCCGTCACCGCCGTCTTGCACCGTCCACACGAGGTTGCCGAACTCGTCGAACCACACGTCGGTCGGGGCGAGCACCGCTTTCACATCGATGATGGCGTCGCGCAGAAAGGTGAGGCGGGCGTGCTCGTGGTTCGACAGGCCCGCACGGCGATCACCGCCCTGATCCTCGGCCCGGTTGACGAAGTCAGCCGGGATGCGGATGGCCTCCTTCAAGATGGCGACCGCCAAGGGCCGGTACCGCTCGGCGAGTTCGGCAACGCGGGTGTCGAGCGTCGACTGCAGCGTGTCGGACATGTTCATGCACCTTTCGCGATCGCGGCCAGGCGGGCCGCGATGTCGGGGACCTTGGCCACGGCAAGCAGCGCCATGACGACGTACACCTTCTTGTTGGCTTCGCGGGCCACGTGAACGGCGAAGCGCTCCATCACCGCAGGGCTGACTTCGAACCCGATGTCGGCTGGGAGGCAATGGAGGTACAGGGCGTTCGAGGTGAGGCTCATACGGCGTTCGTCGCAGATCCAGTCACGATGCGCAGCGTTGGCCGCGAGAGCCCGTTGCTCGATGTCTCGCATCGCGTTGGCGTCCCCGCGCGTGTTGGCCGCCACCCGCTCGAGCATCAGGGCGTGGGGCCCCCACGACTTGGGATAGACCGCGTCGGCATCGACAAACGCGGCGTCCATGTCATCGACGATCTCGAACGATCCGCCCGATGCCGCGGCACCTTTGCGGGCCCAGGCCAGCGGTTCGGGAAGGAGGTCGTAGCCGGGGGGATGGGCGAGCGTCACGTGTGCACCGAAGCGCGTGAGCAGGGAGACGATGCCCTGCGGGACCGAGAGGGGTTTGGCGTAGCTCGGCGAATAGGCCCACGACATCGCGATCTTCTTGCCTCGGACATCGCCGCCGAAGTGCTCGCGCAGCCACAGCAGGTCGGCCAGCGCCTGCGTGGGGTGATCGACGTCGCACTGCAGGTTCACGACGGGCACGACCCGAGGATCGTCGGTCGCTGTCAGGTACCTGTCGATGCCCCGCTTCACGTCGTGCATGAACGCGTTGCCCTCGCCGAGCACGAGATCGTGACGGACACCCAAGGCGTGGGCGTTCATGCCGAGCATGGCGCCGGTCTCCTCTGCCGTCTCGCCGTGGGATACCTGGGTCGAGGATCCGTCCACGATCACCGGCATCATGCCGAGGCGGGCGGCGGCTCCGGCCCAGGCCGACTTGGTACGCGTCGAGTTGTCGAAGAACATCGCGTAGGCCAGCTCGTTGGGCAGCACGGCGGTTGAGCGCCCCGCCCGGTCGGCCGTCTCGAACGCCGCTGCCACGCCGAGCAGGGCATCGAGCTCTGACGTGCTCCAGTCGTGGGTGGTGAGCAGGCTCCGGCCGTGCAGGGCAGCGATGCCGTCGACGTCAAAGGCAATGTCCATCGCCTGTCGGTCTACGCCGGTCATCGTCGCACCGGGAGGGCCGAAGGGCCTGGCGGGCCAGGGCCGCATGTAGTCGCGAAGAGCTGGAGTCCACTCGGATCACCGGGCTCCTGCGGCACGGGACGCCATCAACTGCCAGGCGTGCCGGGGTCGCCGCGTTCGGGACAGAAGTCAGCGACAACGGGGGTCCGATGTCTGCCCGTGGCCGCCGTTTGGCACTTCCGCATTGGACCGCGGTCGCCCACGATAGGTACGGGTCACGGGACCCTTCTCCTGTTACGAGTCATCATGGACGCTGACATAACCCCCGTCCTTGGCCCGATGGTCAGCGTGAACGCGCCCGCCGACGCTGTCGACCTCCTGACCGCAACGCTTCCACCACCGATCGAGCGGGTTGAAACCCATATCTCCACGGTGCTGTTCTCCGACGGGTGGGCCTACAAGGTGAAGAAGCCGGTGCGCTTCGAGTTCATCGATCTGTCGACGCCGCAGCTGAGGGAGGAAGACTGCCGCCGCGAGTTCGACCTCAATCGCCGCTTCGCTCCGGACGTCTACGACAGCGTGATCGAGATCTGCAACCCGGCGGGCGAGGTGGTCGATCATGCCGTGAAGATGCGCCGGATGCCGGTGGATCGTCGGCTTACGACGCTCTTGGCGACACCGAACGACCTCCGGGACCCGATCCGCGAGATCGCCAAGCGTGTGGCGGTCGCACACGAGGCGGCTGATCGAAGCGCTCGCATCGACGCGGTTGCTACGGCCGACGCGGTGCGCCACCTCTGGCGTCGATCCCTCGATGACCTGGCGACCTTGCCGGCGGCGGCGGGTGAACACCATCGACTCGCCATGATCGACGCGCTGGCGATGCGTTACCTCGACGGCCGTGCCGAGTTGTTCGCGCACCGGATCGCCTCCGGGCACATTGTCGATGGCCATGGAGACCTGCTCGCCGACGACATCTTCTGCCTCTCGGACGGACCGCGCATCCTCGACTGCTTGGAGTTCGATGACCAACTGCGCTTCGGTGACGTATTGCTCGATATCGGATTCCTGGCGATGGACCTCGAGCGACTCGGCCGCGCTGGCCTGGCAGACACACTGCTGCACGACTATCGCGAGTTCACCAACGAAGTGCATCCGTCATCGCTGTTCGATCATTACGTCGCCTATCGAGCGCTCGTGCGGGCGAAGATCGCCACGATCCGCGGTGTCGACGCGAGTGAGTATCTCGAACTGTGCCTCGCCCGGCTTCGGCGTGCGGATGTGCGCGTGGTGATCGTCGGTGGGCTTCCGGCCGCGGGGAAGTCGACGGTCGCGGCCGACCTCGGGCGGTCGCTCGGGTGGACGGTGCTCGTGGCAGATGTGGTTCGAAAGGAGGTCACCCATGTCGGGCCGGGGCCCGCCGCCGCGGAATTCGGCCAAGGGATCTACTCGAGGGCCGGAACCGAACTGACCTACACCGAACTGATGCACCGTGCCCGCGTTGCCCTTCGTGGTGGCGAGAGTGTGGTGATCGATCCGTCGTTCGCCGATGAACGGTGGCGAGCAGCGGCGCGCGATGTCGCAGCGGCGACGGCCAGCGCGTTCGTGGAGCTGCGCTGTGTGGCTCCGACGGAGGTGTGCGCGGAGCGTCTGCGCCATCGGCGCCATGACGAAGCGAACCCCTCTGACGCGACGGAGGAGATTGCCGTGCGGATGACCGCGACCTTCGACCCGTGGCCCTCGGCGATCGAGATCGGCACCTCTCGGCCGCTGCCCGAGACGATG
>JANPDB010000545.1:0-6725 GCA_031431255.1 Acidimicrobiia bacterium
GGGAAGGCCGCCAAGGTGGTGAAGGCGAAGTTCAGCATCGACGACCCGTATGCCGCGCCCGAGTTCACCGGCCTACAGAACTGGGTCAACAGCAGCCCCCTGACCTTGGCGGGTCTCCGGGGCAAGGTCGTGCTGGTCAACTTCTGGACGTTCGGCTGTTACAACTGCCAGAACACCATTCCCCATGTGAAGGACCTCTACGCGAAGTACCACGCGAGGGGGTTCGAGATTGTCGGCATCCACGCGCCCGAGTTCGACTACGAGAAGGACGCAGCGAACGTCAAGAAGGCCGTGGCCGACGACAGGATCGCCTGGCCGGTGGCGCAGGACAACGGCTTCAAGACCTGGCGCCGCTACAAGAACGGCTTCTGGCCGGCGTTCTACTACCTTGACAAGACCGGTCGGGTTCGCCACCTCCATATCGGAGAGGGCGGCTATGCGAACCAGGATGCCGTCGTGGCAGCACTCCTTGCCGAGGGCACTGCCGCCTGAGTCACGACAGCTGGCCCGAATCGTAGGACGATAGGAACGGTGAATCCGCTCCCTCCGATCACATCGAGTCCGTGGTGGCACCATGACTTCTTCGTCGCCGCCGTCGCCGAGCCGGTTCCGATGACCCGGGCCGCATTTGCGTTAAGTGCCCATCGGAGCCAACTGGCTTCAAACCGGGAGCGCCGGTCGGCGGTCGAAGCGGAGATCGAGCGGTTGGCAAGCGGCATCGGTTCGATCGAGCAGTGGCGGCAGCGGCTGTTCGTCGACGCCGGATTCACCGGCAACGGCGCCGACTATCACGACCCGCGGAACTCCTTCCTCCCCAACGTGCTCGCACGCCGACTCGGCATACCGATCAGCCTGGCGCTCGTCGGTCAGCTCGTCGCCGAACGGGCCGGCCTCACCAGCTGGGGAATCGGTCTGCCGGGACACTTCCTGCTCGCAGTTGCGCCGGCAGAGGGTGTGCGAGGGGAGTGGTGGGCGAGCGAAACCCGAATCGTCGACGCGTTCGCCGGTGGCCGAACCATGTCGATGAACGACATCGTGGCGCTCTTCTCGTCGATGTTCGGTGATCGCCAGCCGTTTCACCGATCCATGCTCAACGAGACCGCGGGCCGCCAGATCCTCGTCCGCATGCTGGCGAATCTGAAGGCAAACTACGCGAGGAAGAATGATCTCGAAGGTCTGACTGCGGTAGTTCGTATGCGCACATGTCTTCCCGATTGGACACTCGACGAAGGCCGCGAGCTCGTGCGGCTCCACTCGGCGACGGGATCGCTCGACGAAGCGCTCGCCGTGCTGGGTGAGCTGGACGCCCGGTTCCCCGACGCCGACGAAGTGTTGGCGGCGGAGCGCACCCGCGTGGCTGTCGCGCTGAACTGACCAGCACCCGGTCTCTGCGGCCGAGAGCGGAGCGATCTCGTAGGGACTGAGCTGCGCCCATCCGTCTATGAGAAACGTGAGCGGAGCCTCGCGACGAAGGGACGCTGACCGGCACTAAGCCTCGCCTCCGCTACATCGAGGCTCGACCATCTGATGCGATCGATCTCGGGGAACGACGCCGTGCGACCTGAGCGAGGAGGCCACTCCATCTCGAACATGCCGGGACGGAACGCGGAGAGGTCGACATCGGCCGAGGTCGCGAACAGGTGGACGGACTTCGCCGACCCGACGACGACGCCGAGATCGATCGCGTCGTCGCGCGTCGGGGGGCCGGGAACGGCAAAACCGACTTCCTCTCGGAACTCGCGGAGTGCACCGTCGAAAGGCTCTTCGTCGACTTCGAGTAGACCCTTCGGAAAGGACCACGCTCCTTCGTCCTTCTTCGACCAGAAGGGTCCGCCGAGGTGGCCGATGAGGACCTCGACGGGTGGGCGACCCTCGCCGTCGGACACTGCAGGGAGCCGTCGGAACAGGACGAACCCGGCGCTCATCGCTTTCGGTTTCGCTTTCGCCACCACCATGCCGACTGTACGGGACTGCGGAGGCGGCTCGCGGGTCACCGCGAAGACACCTACGTGCGCATACGGTCGAGGAGCGCGGGCACCGACACCGTGACGACGGCGATCGACTGATCGGCGATCGAATACGGGAGAATCATCACGTCCCCGACGACGAAGGCACCGCAGGAGTAGATCGCATTCGGCACATAGCCGCCGGGCTGCTCGATGTTCGGGGTCAACAACGGTGTCGTGGTCGAACCGATCACCTTCGTCGGATCGTCGATGTCGAGGAGGAGCGCCCCGATCGAATACGTCCGAAGCGCACCGACCCCATGGGTGAGCACGATCCACCCGGCATCGGTTTCGATGGGCGATCCGCAGTTGCCGAGCTGCACGACTTCCCAGGCGTGGACCGGGTCCTGGATGTGTGTCGGCTCCCCCCAGAAACCGATGTCGTCGGAGAACGACACCCCGTTCGACTCGCGGTCCGAGCGCGTGAGTGCGGCGAAACGTCCGTTCACCTTGCGCGGGAACAACGCCAGACCCTTGCCGATCGCTCCCGGTCCGTTCACCGGCATCGACGTGAAGACGACGAAGTCCTTGGTCCGGAGCAGTCGCTGACGGACGGTATATCCGTCAAACGCCGTGTAGGTCCCGAAGTACGACACGGCACCGAGGTCGTCGACGAACCGGACGAACCGGACGTCCTCCATCCCTCCGCATTCGACGCCGAGAAAGGGATAGAGCACGCGCGAGGAGAGTGCTCCCGACGGCGCGAAACCGATGCGGTAGGACCCATCGGGCAGCGCAGGTTCACGCCGGAATGTTCCGACCGTCGGCTCCACCACGACAGGGAAGGGGTCAGGCGGGTCGACGACGACCGAACCGTCGGGTGAAACCCGACCCGACCGGAAGCCGATGGTGGACCGGTGCCCCTCGCCGATGCCCCGCACGCTCATGACGAACTCGAGCGGACGCTCGTGGCTCACCGCGGTCGGGGCGCCCCCGGGCGCGAGAACGACGGAGGGGTTGCACAGGGCCGCCCCTTCGATGGCGTATTCCTGGGTGAAGACCGCACCGATGAGCAACAGCTTGGCGGTGGTGAGGGCCTCCGCCGGCCGATCCGGAGAATCCGGGCCACCCGGCATCGCCGACGCGAGCGCGCCGTCTGACGGGAGCGGCGTGAGGACCTGGGCCGCGTGGTCGCGCCACGTCTTGCGCATCGAACGATGCCGATCACCGAATCGCCGCTCCACATCGTCGAGCGCGGCGACCGCTTCCTCCTCGGAGAGCGCCCGCACGCGTTCGACAACAGCAGCCGCCCGCGAGCGGCCCGGACCGACGTTTTCCGCGCCCGGTTGGAAGAACCGGGTGATGACCCGCGACGTGTCGTGCGAAAGACGGATGCCGGTGTCGCTCACCAGCCCGGTCTCCTCCCGCCAGGCCGACCGATCCTCGGGATCGCGAATCTCCTCGCGCGGTTCGTCGGACGACAAACGGTCGTTCATCGCGGGCAGTTCCGGGCGCGATGGATGATCGTGGTTGCTGCCATGGTCGACTCTGCCCCTTGGTTGGTGTTGACCGACGCCGCGCAGAGCCCGTCGTATCCTCCGCCGCTGACGGGGTCGACCATCACCAGTCCGGCGTCGTTGTCGCCGAGGAGCCACAACTCGGCGAGTCGCACACCTCGCCACCACGAGGCGTCCGACGTCACTTCGGCAGCACGGGCGCATGCGTCGGCGAGCGCGGCCGCTTCGATGGGCTGCTGGTCAAAGAGCGGAGGCACACTGGCCGGACCGTGGTCGCCCACACCGGCGACCGACAGATGTCCGTGCAGGGTCTCGCGCTCGAGCAGCCACGCCAGCATGTCGAGCCCGCGTTCGACATCGTCGGCCCGTCCGAGCGCGGCGCCAGCGCCGATCGTCGCGTCGGCGAGCGAAGCATTGGCATACCGCAGCATCGGCTCCGGCCATCGCCACACACTGCTCATCGCCGGTCCGACCCGATCGAGATAGTCCGCGGCGAGACGGCGGGCGGGTTGATGGTCGGGGTGGGCGGAGAGCACTTCAACGGCGCCGAGAGCGGCAAAGGCCATCGACCGCAGTGCGGTCGAACGCAGACGCGCGCCGTGGTTGAAACCGCGCCGGGCCCGCCGGCGAAGCGCGGGGTCGGCGTGACGCGCCGTCGCCACCCCAAGGCCCCAGAGGCTGCGACCCCAGCAGTCGTCCGTGGAGGGTTCGTCGGTCCACTCGCCGGCGACGTTCATGCGATTGCGGGTGTTGCCGCGCACATCCTGCGCGGCAAGCACGAAGCCCAGCGAAACCCGGGCAAGCCGGTCGGCCACGTCGGAGGCCCCGGCATCGGTGGCGACGATCAGGAGTCGGGCGTTGTCGTCGGTGCAGTAGCCATGCTCGGGCCGCGGTGCTGTGCCTTCGGCGTGCTCGAACAGGCCTCGATCGTCGGTCATGTGATCGAGGTGGGCGAGCGAGAGGAGCCTCGTGAGGTCGGGCGGCCCGCCCGCTGCTGGTGGTGGGATGGGACGATCGGCGATCGACAGCCTCATATCGCCACGGAGCGGGAAGAACGCATGAGGGACTGACCGAGGTCGAGATAGCGGGCGGCAACGGCGGACCACTGCAGCTCCGGTGCGAGACGGCGCGCTTCGGCGGCCATGCGCCCTCGCGCCACGTCGTCGGTGAGCACCACCCGGATGGCCTCCGCCATCGCCTCTGGGTCACCGTGTGGGACCACGATGCCGGCCCCCGAGGAGAGCATCTCGACGGCGTGAGGGAAGGCGGTGGCGATGACGGGCCGGCCGGCCGCGATGGCGTCGACCAGTACCCCGGAGGTGACCTGATCGCGCGAGTCATAGGGAAGCACGACCGCCGTGGCGGTCGCGATCAGTCGAGCCAGGGACGCATTGTCGCGATATTCGCCGTCGAAGGTCACCGTCTCTCGGACGCCGAGCGACTGGGCGCGCTGCATGAGCCAAGCCCGGTACGCATCGCCGTGCGCGGCGAACACATTCGGGTGCGTGACTCCGGCGACGGTGTAGTTCGGTTGGGGATGCAGGGTCCGCAGGCGGCCGAGCGCCTCGATGACATGCTCGATTCCCTTGCCCGGTCCGAGCAGGCCCCAGGTGAGAAGACGATTCGCGGCCTCGGGCCGTTCGGTCCCGTCGGGCGCGGCGACGGTGCTCGCACCGTGCGGAATCAGCGACACCTTGGCCTTGTCGATCCCATACGAGGAAAGCAGGCGCGATTGGGCGACCTTCGTCATCACGACGAGGTGATCGGCCCGCTCAGCGACGGCGATCAGGACCGAACGCTGACTCGGAGTCGGCGACAGTGGGACGGTGTGGAGGACGACGATGCTGGGCACTGTGAGCGCCGCCAGGATGTCGAGCACTTCGTTACCATCGGGCCCGCCGTAGATGCCGTACTCGTGCTGGGCGATCGCGAAGTCGTTGCGCGAAAGCGAAGCAGTGGCATTGCGGATCGAACGCTCCTGACCATTGGTGAGGGTGACGACACCGACCTGGGCGGGCGTCGGCGCGTCGGACGGACCCTGCACGCGAACGATGGAAACGCGGGCGTCATGGTCCACCAGTGCCCGTTCGAGCGCGAACGCAAACGTGGCGAGGCCGCAGATCTTGGGCGGATAGGTGCTCATCAGACCGACGTGCAGGCTGCTATGGGGACGTTTCGCGTGGCGGTACAGCAATGGTCCGGTGGGCATGGGAGAACTCCTCGACGCGGCCGGACGAACCACCGCGATCGAAACGGCGGAGTTGCGCCATGACCGAGCAGGGTGGTTCCCGGCTGAAAGACCTACGGACCTGCATCGGCAACGTGAGCCGGGGCAGGGAGTGCGGAGCGGTCGCGAAGCACGCGACGGGCTCGGCGCGCCGACGATTGTTCAGCGCACGAGATGCTGAGGGAGCGGCAAGAACGCCGCCGGACTACTTGTTGTCCCAGGCCTTGCGGACCGCGGTCTGCTCGACCTTCTTGTCGGCCTTCGCCGCGCGCTTCTCCTTGAGCGTACGGCCGGGCTTCTTCGCGTTTGGTGCGGCTGGGGTTCCCTTGTTGGCCATGAAGCACCCTACAGGCGAATCCCGGTGCGGGCTCCCGTCCCGCCAAGGGTCACGTGGAGCGACCACCCGGAGCGTGCAGAGCAAAAGCACCTTTCCGGTGCCGAGCCGACAGTTCTCTTGCGTCGATCTACAGGAGCGTGGCCAGAAACGAACGCGTGCGTTCGCGGTCTTCGGGGGAACCGAAGACGCTCGCGCAGAACTCCGTCGCGCCGGAGTCGGCAACCCGCTGCACATGTGCGGCGATCTCCTTCTCGTCACCGATCACGGCGATGTCCGCCGGGCCGGCCGCACCCTCGCGATCGAGCACGGCTCGGTACGACGGGAGCGTTCCGTAGATGACGAACTCCTTGGCCGCCCGGGCCTTCGCCGCGTCGACATCGTTGGTGAGGCATACCGGAAGGCCCACGACGGTCTGCGGCGTCGGACGGCCGGCGTCCACAGCGGCGGAGTGCATTGTCGGAATGATGTGTTCACTTATGGTTCTCGGTCCGGTCATCCAGAGGATGGTTCCGTCCGCCATCGAGCCGGCGAGCCGGAGCATCGCCGGTGCGAGAGCGGCGAGGAGCACCGGGCAGGGATCGATCCCCGGGAACGTGACGGCCCCTTTGAAGGTGAGCGTGGAGCCTTCGTACGACACGCGTCGATCGTTGATCAGCGGGTTGAGGATGGAAAGGTACTCGCGCATATGAACGGCCGGC
>JANPDB010000546.1:0-9001 GCA_031431255.1 Acidimicrobiia bacterium
GCGATCAGCACGGCGTCGAGTCGCTTGACGGTGGATTCGGCGCGGACGGATCCCGAGACCCGGACCCGCGGCGAAGCGTCGGTCATTGCCATGGGAACCCCCGCAACACAGCGACTGCAGACATCAGAACTCCGCTCCGCCGCCGGTGACGCTGCGGACCGGGTTCACGGGAACGCCGCACAGGCCTTCGAACACGCGCCGTACTCCGGCCGCGGCCTGGCGGCCGAAGCCGCCCTCTTCGACGACGATCGCGACGACGTACTTGGGCTTGGGCAGCGGGCCGAAGCCGACGAACAGGGCGGTGTCCTGTTTGCCGGTGCGCTGGGCGGTGCCGGTCTTGCCGCCGACGCGGCACTTGTCGAACGGGAAGCCCTCGAAGGCGCTCACGGCGGTGCCGCCCTCGGCCGACGTGACGTCCTCAAGACCGGCCAGGATCACCGACCGATCCCGCTCATTGAAGTCGAGATGATTCTCGACGGTGGGCTTGGCCTCGATGGGCGGCAACGTCGTTCCCGATGGGATGCCGAGGTCGGGAGCGCCCACCGGGCCGACGATCGGTTCGACGATGACCGTCGTTGTCGTCGGGGCTGGGGCGGCGGGCCCGGCGACCGACGTCGAGGCGGCCGGGTTCACGGCCGTCGACGAGTTTTGCGGCGCGGACGTGGACGTCGTGGCAGGTGGCTTTGCGGCGGCGGCCGACGAGGCATTCGACACGTTCCCGGCAGTGGCGACCGCACCACCGATGGCCCGGTCGCGGATCTCGAGGTCGATCTTGGCGTCGACGACCGTGCCACCGTTGATGAGCGTGGCGTAGCCGCGGGCCAGGCCGAGGGGCGAGGTCAGCACCTCACCCTGGCCGATCGACACGTTGATGGTGTCGCCGGTGAACCAGTTGTCGTTGGGGAACTTCTTCCGTCCGTAGAGCGCGGTGAGCTTCTTGCGGTATGCCTCGTCCGGGACCGCGCCGGCCCGTTCATCGGGAAGGCGGATGTTCGTCGGCTTCCCCAGACCCATTTCGCGCGCCAACTGCTGGATCCCATTCTCCTTTGCCTTCGAAAGATCGTCGAACTTGTTACCGATTTCGTAGTAGTAGACGTCGCTGGAAACGCGCAGCGACTTCCGGAGGTCGGTGATACCGAGTGCAGCTTTTCCGGCATTCTGCCACCGGCACTTCACTCGGCGTTTGCAGAGGTCGGCGCGTACGAACTCGCCCTGGTCGTCGATGACGGTCTGCGTGGTGATCATCCCGGCCCGAAGGCCGGCGACCGCGGTGAATGGCTTGAACGTGGAGCCCGGCGGGTACAGACCGAAGGTCGCCCGGTTCGTCAGCGGCGACGCCTTCTCTTCGCCCTTGAACAGCTCGTCGTAGCGCTCCTGCGAGATGCTCGGGACGAACTCACGGGGGTCGTAGGTCGGATGTGAGGCCATGGCGAGCACCTCGCCGGTGTCGGGATCGAGCACCACGCCGGCCGAGCTCGTCGCCTTGATGAAGATGCTCGGGTCGTCGGCGTCGACGTTCTGGCGTGCCGCTCGCTCGGTCTGCACGAGCGTGTCCTCGAGGAGCTTCTGGAGGTCGAGGTCGATCGTGAGTCGAACGTCTTTCCCGGGCAACGGCTCCCTGGTCACTTCGCGATCAACTACCCGCGAGAGCCGGTCTTTGGTGATCAATTCTTGGCCCGGTTCGCCTCGAAGATCGCGCTCGAAGGCTCGTTCGACACCGGTCTTACCGATGAAATCGGCACGGGCATAGCCGAGCGCCAAGGGTTGACGGGCCAGTTCTTGGGCGGTGACTTTCCCCACATATCCGAGGACGTGCGCCGCGGTCTTGCCGTTCGGGTACACGCGTTGCCAGGCGGTGCCGACCGCGACACCGGGGTACTGCTCGGCGTGCTCGGCCAGTTCGATGGCGACAGACTCCTTCACCCC
Source organism: Acidimicrobiia bacterium (assembly GCA_031431255.1). GTDB lineage: Bacteria > Actinomycetota > Acidimicrobiia > Acidimicrobiales > JANYDT01 > JANLQX01. The sequence continues at coordinate 1,927 of JANPDB010000546.1, forward strand.
GCGAGCCACCTCACGAGGCGAGAACTCGCCGCCGGCGTTGTCGTCGAGTCGCCTTTCGAGGAGGTAGTACGGAACCTCGAGCAGGGCGGAAAGCCGGCTGAGCGTGCGCACGCGATCGGCCTTCTTCAGCTTCTTCCGGTCGATGCGGACCACGTTGAGCGGAAGGTTGTCGACGAGCACGCGACCACTGCGGTCGAGGATGCGCCCCCGAGTCGGTTCAATCGGTTCGGTGTCGAAGATGTTGCGGGCGGCCTGGCGTTTGGCGTCGGTCGACTCCACCGTCTGGAGGATACCGAGCCGTCCGGCGAGAGCGGCGATCAACACCACCACGATGACGCCGATCACCCGCAGCCGCTGCTGGGTGTTCATCGGGTCGTCCGCTTCGGGTGCAGGACGACGCGAGCGGCGAACATGAATACGGGCGCCAAGACAAGGTTCCACAGACACGCGAAGACGATGATCGTGAGGAAGCGAAGGGGCGGCGGATAGCGCGTTTCGGAGACGGCGAAGGACAGCGTCGGATACACCAGCAGCCCCGCAACGGTGCAGCTGACCACCGCGACGATGGTCGTCGTGCGCTGGCGCTCCTGGTTGAGCTGGCCCCGCAAGGTGCCAAGGGCGAGGCCGATCACCCCGCACACGAGCATCCACAGCCCGAGGGGACTCGACGACAGCAGGTCGGCAGCGACACCGGCGCAGCACCCGAGCAGCGCTCCCCCGCTGGGACCGAGCTGAAGCGCCCCGACGATGGTGAGCAGCAGGAACGGTTCCGGCCGGACGGCGAAGAGGGAGAACCGGCTGAACACCATCACGTGGAGCACCAGCACCGTGACGCTGAGCAACAGGACCCGCGCCGCCGGCACCCGCGTCTCGGCCCCGAAGGTGATCATGGACCCACCCAGAGCAGTACCGACACGTACACGCTGCGTTCGATGTCGACGGCCGGACGGACAGCGATCTTCTGATGGATCGTGCCGGGTCGGACCCGGGCAACCCGCCCAACCGGAATCCCGGGCGGGAACTTGCTGCCCTGGAGACCGCTGGTGACGACGACCTCCCCTATGGCCACCGTGGTCTCGAGGTCGATCAGGTCGAGGTCGAGCGCCCGGCCGGTCGAGACACCGCGGGCGATGCCGGTGTCACCAGATCGGGAGAGCCGAGCCCCCACCGCCGACGAAGCGTTCGACACCGGGCTCACCCGCGCCCGGTCAGGGCCCACGCCGACCACCACACCGAGCAGGCCGGCGCCCGTGACCACCGGGTTCCCCACCCGAACGCCCTGCTTGGCCCCACGGTCGATCTCGATCGTCTCATCGAAGTTGTTGATCGGACCGTCGATGATGCGGCCGTCGACCGCCGGGATACCGGTCAGCTCGCGGTAGTTGCCGAGGGTGAGGAGCTCCTCGCGCTCACGCAGGGCGTCTTCGTAGCGCAGCGACGACGAGCGGGCGGCGTCGAGCTCGCGGCGCAGCCGGGCATTCTCCTCCCGGAGCTTCTTGTCGCCGCCGAAGCGGCCGAGCCCGACGCTGACGCCGGCGGTGGCGTTGCGCCCGAGGTCACGGAACGGGTCGAGTTCGGAACGGACGCGATCACGGGCCGACGTGAGGCTCGACGATGCGGCGAGCACCGTGAGGCCGCTCAGCAGGATCAGCGCAAAGAGGAAGCGGGGCCGGGAAGACGACGTCACAGCCACCCCCCAATTGTATCGGTACGGGGATGAGCGCTCCGTGGGAGCGCCCTCTCGCTCCGTGCCCGCCGCGGTCGGTGAGCGGTGCGGAGCGAAGGACCCGACGGCGGCGTTGTCCCGGGCCGGGGACAGCTAGGAGCGGCGGTCGGCGTCGAGGACGCCTTTGAGCATGTCGTAGTTCTCGAGGCACTGTCCGGTGCCGATGGCGACCGCGAACAGCGGATTGCGGGCCACGAAGACCGGCATGCCAGTTTCCGTCGACAGCCGTTGGCCGAGCCCTTTGAGCATGGCGCCCCCACCGGTGAGGTAGATGCCCTTCTCCATGATGTCCGCCGCGAGCTCGGGCGGGGTCTTGTCGAGGGTGTATTTGACGGCATCACAGATCGACGTGACCGGCTCCTCGATCGCCCCGCGGATGTCCTGGGTGGTGGTGATGATCGTCTTCGGCAGTCCGGTCCGCAGATCACGACCGCGGATCTCGGCCCGCAGTTCCTCGTCGAGCGGCCAAGCCGATCCGAGGGCGATCTTCACCTCTTCGGCGGTTCGCTCACCGAGGGCGAGGTCGTACTCCTTGCGGGCATAGGCGATGATCGCTTCGTCGAGCTCATCGCCACCGATGCGAATCGATTGGCTGGTCACGATGCCGCCGAGGGAGATGACGGCGACTTCCGTGGTGCCACCGCCGATGTCGACGACCATGTTGCCGGTCGGTTCATGGACGGGTAGCCCCGCCCCGATGGCCGCTGCCATGGGTTCTTCGATGGTGTGAACCTGACCGGCGCCGGCGAAACTCGCGGCGTCTTCCACAGCTCGCTTTTCGACGCCGGTGATGCCGGACGGGATGCAGATGATCATGCGCGGCTTGGCGAAGCGACGCTGATGGACGCGGTGGATGAAATAGCGCAGCATCTGCTCGCACACTTCGAAGTCGGCGATGACACCGTCCTTCAGAGGACGGATCGCCTGGATGTGGGCGGGCGTGCGCCCGAGCATGCGCTTCGCTTCGAGACCAACGGCGACGGGGCGTCCGGTCCGGACGTTGATGGCGACGACGGATGGCTCGTTGAGGACGATGCCGCGTCCGCGTTCGTAGACGAGGGTGTTGGCGGTTCCCAGGTCAACGGCGAGGTCTCGCCCCATCAGAGAAGACATGCTCGCTCCTTTTCGTCTATCCACGCCGGGCTCCCCCACCTGCAATGGGTCGAGTGCCCAGATGAACAGCTTAAGGCTACGCCCTTTGGCCGCAGTTGTCTCCCGCCTTCGTGCGTCCAGCAACGGAGTTTCCGTCGAGACGTACGCAGCCGGGAGGTGATGTTCACACGTTCGGGAAGAACAGACCGATCTCGCGGGCGGCGGACTCGGCGGAGTCGGAGCCGTGGATGAGGTTCTCGGTGAACAGGATGCCGAGGTCGCCGCGGATCGTGCCGGGGGCCGATTCCTTGGGGTTCGTGGCGCCCATCATCGTGCGCACGACCTTCCAGGTGTCGCCGGGGCCTTCGACGACGGCGAGCACGGCCGGGCCACGGGTGATGAAGGACACGAGGTCGGCGAAGAACGGTTTACCGTCGTGTTCGGCGTAGTGCTGGCGGGCGGTGGCGTCCTCGATCGTGCGCATTTCGACGGCGACGAGCTTGAGGTTGCGCCGCTCGAAGCGGGCGAGGATCTCGCCGACGAGACCCCGTTCGACGGCGTCGGGCTTGCAGATGATGAACGTTCTATCCATGGGGCCGGAAATTCTACGGGCACCCATGACCCTCCCGAACCACCGTGGGCCGGCTGGCTGTCTTGGGCCGGAAAACCTCCACGTTCTCGAGGCCAGCTGGCGCGTGCGAGCCAGCCGGCCCACGAGTTCTCGTCAGTAGCGGGCGCAGCCGGCAACCGGTGAGGTGGCCTGGAAGCCGACGCGCAGGGCCCGGACCCGGTCGAAGATCGTCGCCGACCCACCGGTACGGATGACGGTGATGAGTGCCTCGTCGACGTCGCCCGGCGACAGGCTGATCGGGTCCTCCGCGGAGCCGCTCTCGCCCCGCTGGGCGGCGCCGAGCCAGGTGCCGGCAAGGCAGGTCGCCCGGAGCTCGGCCTTGACCGAACTGTCACGCGTGGGCTCACCGAGGAGCTGCTGCACGCGTGTCGTCCAGCCGAGCACGAGGATCATCGACACGCCGACGTCACCGACCTTGGTCAACGCATCGTTCAGCGCGTTCTCGCTCACCCGGATGAGGGGCTGCCCGGACCCACCGTCCGGACATACGGCAACGCGCTGCTCGAGGACGGCCGAGGAGGTCGGACACTCCCGGCTCAGTGCCGCGACGGTGGCCCGGTCGGTGCGCTGCACCGCGGTGATCGGCACGAATCCCGGCACGGACGCAAAGTGGCGGTTGGCCGACGCGATGGTGAGGCGGACGGCTTCGTCGAGGGAGACGTCTCCCCCGCTGGCGGCGTCGGAGGCAGCCTGGAACGAGGTTGCCGTGACCGGTGGCGGGTTGGTGCGGAAGGTGGCGCAGCGGGCGGTGCCTTCGTCATAGCCGATCTGGACGGCGCCGGTGCGGTCGAAGCCGTTCCCGTGGGCCCCGGCTTCCTGAGCGCCGATGCCGGGCCGGTCGCGGAAGGCGAGGGTGGCGCTCAGCGCGTCCTCGATCACGCCGCTGTCGAGCTTGACGAACTTCGACTTTCCGTCGGCCACGTGGCGCAGCCACGAGCCGGCGAAGCAGTCGGCCTGGAGCTCGGCGTAGACCGACGGGAGTCGGGTCTTGGTGCGGGCCTGCACCGCGTGGCCGAGTTCATGGGCGAGGACCATGCCGAGGGAGATGTCGCCGAATCCCTCGTAGAGATCGGGGAACAGCTGCTCATTGTCGAAGGCGATGTAGTCGGCGACCCGGCAGTAGAACGCGTTGCCGGCGATTTCGCCGTAGCGCATCGGCGTGCCGCAGTCCGGCGGGTTCGTCACGCTGTCGTAGGCGAAGTAGCCCCGCATCGGGCGGTACGGGATCTTGTAGTTCTTGGGGAGCTCGACCGCCCAGAATGCATCGAGGTCGGCGGCGAACTTGGTGAGCGTCAGCCCGTACTCTCCGGGCGGGGCGACGAACGGGGTACGCGTTGAGGATTTCGCCTTTGCTCTCGTTGCAGCCGCCGCCGATGCACCGGTACGCGGCGGCACGGCACTGGTGACCGCAACGACAACCGCGAGGGTGGTGAGCAGGGCCCGGACGCTTCGCCGAGAGCGCGGGTGGAACATGCCCGCCAGTCTTCCCGATCGACATGAAGGGCCGGTGAATGGGGTGTTCGAAGTTCATTCAGGCCCACCGCCGCACCCCTCCCACGCCGAGCCAGCTCCTGCGGAGCCCCTCCCCACGCCGCACATCACCCCTCCCACGCCGCACATCACCCGTCCCCACGCCGCACATCACCCCACCCACGCCGCACATCATCCGTTTTCCTGGCAATTCCGGCACAAACCCGCTGATGTGCGGCACCACAGGTCCGATGTGCGGCACAGACCGGGGATGTGCGGCGCACGCGAAGCCGCGCCGCTGGAGCACGGCGGAGCGAGTCGGCCGGCCTTCCGGCCGGCTGGCCTGAGCAAGCTCAGCGCTGGAGTCGGGCGCGGGCGTCGGCGACGAGGTACAGCGAGCCGGTGATGGCGATGAGGGAGTGGTCGTCGGCGGCGTCTTCGGCGAGCTCGATGGCGCGGGCGACCGAGGGGGCGGTGACGGCGTCAATGCCGAGGTTGCGCGCCGCGGCGGTGATGAGTTCGGGGTCGAGTGCGCGCAGCGTGGGCGGAGCAACCGCGACGATCAGTGCGATCTCGCCAGAAGCCATAAGCGCACTGATGATCTCCGACGGCTCGCGTCCCTTGAGGAGTCCGAGGACGATGATGTGGCGCTTGTTGGCGGCGAACGTCTCCGCAAGAGCAGCGCCCATGACCCGGGCACCGGCTTCGTTGTGGGCACCGTCGAGCACGATGAGCGGGTCTCGCTTGAGCACTTCCATGCGTCCGGGGTTGGTGACGTTGGCAAAGCCTTCGGCAACGGTGTCGGGGCTGAGCTCGTCGCCCAGGAAGGCTTCCGCCGCGGCCAACGCAATGGCGGCGTTGTCGCCCTGGTGGGAGCCGTGGAGCGGAAGGAAGAGCTGGGGATAGGACGCCCGCGGGGTGCGCAGCGTCAACAACCGACCACCGATGGCGAGCCGGTTCGAATCGCACGCGAAGTCGATGCCAGCGAGGGCGACCGACGACACTCCGACCTCCGCGGCACGGGCCTCGAAGATGGCGAGGAGGTCGGGGTTGGTCTCGCCGATGACCACCGCGGCACCGGGCTTGATGATGCCGGACTTCTCGCGGGCGATGTCGGCGGTGGTCGGCCCGAACCATTCGACGTGATCGAGGGCAACGTTGGTGACGACGGCGACGGCACCGTCGGCGATGTTGGTCGCGTCGAAACGTCCACCGGCGCCGACCTCGACGACGGAGGCGTCAACGGCGATGTCGTTGAACCACCGGAACGCCACGGCGATCATGATCTCGAACCAGCTCGCTCGCTCTCCCCCGCGCTCGATGGCGGCCTGCTCAGCGAGGGCCACCGCGGTGAGTTGGTCGGCGAGCGCGGCGTTGCCGATCGGCTCGCCGAGAGCGACGATGCGCTCGTGGAAGGACGCGAGGTGGGGGCTGGTGGTAACACCGACGGATTGACCCGCCGCCGTCAGCAACGACGCCACCATGCGGGCGACGGAGCCCTTGCCGTTGGTGCCGGTGATGTGGACGATATCGAGGTCGAGCTGCGGGTCGCCGAGGTACGCCAGCAGGTCGCGCATGCGGCCGAGGTTGGGCGGATCGAGCCGACGTCCGGCCACGGTCGGCGTCGACGAGGGCGCCGACCACACCGGGATGCCGGCGCGGTCGACCACGACACCGGTCTCGGAGTTGATGTGGCTGTCGAGCCAGGCGAGCGCGTCGTCGTAGTTCATGAGGCGCGGATCATGAGGCGCGGATCATGAGGCGTAGTGCACGAGGCGTGGATCATGAGGCGTGGATCATGAGGCGTAGTGCACGAGGCGTGGATCATGAGGGTGGCGGGAGAGTTCACGTGGCCAAGGCAACGCCAAGACGCGCGCGCTCGGCCCGAATCAGCTGGCGGCGCGGCGGGGCCGGTCGGTGCGCTCGGGAACGATCTCCGAGCGGGGCACGAGGGTCGGGTTGACCTTCTCGAGCACGGTCTCGCGGGTGATGACGCAGCGGCCGATGTCGGTGCGGCTGGGCAGGTCGTACATCACGTCGAGGAGGACTTCTTCGAGGATGGCGCGTAGGCCGCGGGCTCCGGTTTGGCGCATGAGGGCCTGGTCAGCAATGGCCTCGAGGGCATCGTCGGAGAACTGGAGGTCGACGCCGTCGTA
>JANPDB010000547.1:0-2740 GCA_031431255.1 Acidimicrobiia bacterium
GACCGTGGTCCGGCGACAATTGCAGTTCGAACTCAGGCACGGGCACCTTCGATCGGGCGGCGCGGGACCTCGTTGGTCCACGTCTGCGGGGAATCAGAGCCACGAACGCGGGTACCCGACGCAACCCGTTCCAAACACGCGGTCTTCATGAAACCTCACACTCACGACACACGAGTACCACTGTCACGTCGTCGGCCAACCGAGACGGCCGGAACACATGCAGGTCATCGAGGCAGGATTTGACCACGGATTCGGCGACCTCACACGGGAGCGTTGCAATGAGATCGGCCAAGCGTTCCATCCCGTAGAACACTTCGGCATCGTCTCGGGCTTCCGTGAGCCCATCGGTGTAGACCGCCAACTTGGCGCCGGCGCCCATCTCCGCGTTCGCGGTCTTCCAGGAAGCGGGGAACACGCCGAGCAGCGGACCGGTCGGGTCAAGCTCATGGATTGTCTGGTCGTGATCGGCGAGGAGAGCGGGAGGATGACCGGCGTTGGCGTATCGACATGCTCCCGTGCCGGTGTCGACGAGGGCGACGAACGCCGTGACGAAGGACGGGCAAAGATCGCCGACCTGTTCGGAGAGAAGGCCGAGTGCGTCGCCCGGTTCCATGTGCATACGGAGGGCGGCGCGCAGGATTTCCTTGCATCGCAACGCCATGATGGCCTGCGGTGCTCCGTGCCCGGCGATGTCGATGACAACGATGCCGAGCACATCCGGTGAGACCAACGTGACGTCGTAGCAGTCACCAGCAACCGACCCAGCAGCCGGGAGAAGATCGGCGGCCGCCGACCATCCGCGCGGAAAGGCGCCCAGTTGGTTGGCGAGTTTGCTCCGAAGTTGGAGCGTCACTGTCGCGCTCTGTTCGATTGATTCGCGCGCCCGATCAGCGACTGCGCGAAGTCGTTCCGCCTCCGCCAATCGCTCGGCCATCGTCGACCGCATCGCGTCGATGGTCGCCCCAACCTCGGCCACATCCGCCGCACCACCGATCTCCACGTTCGACGAGAGGTCTCCCGAGGCGATGTTCCGCACGGCAACAAGCATTCGGTCTATCGGACGGGCAACCCAACGGCTGATGGCGACCGCAGTGAACGCCGCAATAAGCAGTGCAACGATTGGAATGGCGAAGAGCAGGAACTGGAGCTGTTGTGCCCGGTGTTCGCGTTGTCTGTTCGCGACTCGCTGCGCCTCGAAGAGCCGGCCGCTGAGCCGATCAAGCGACGTCCGCAAGGTATCGAAGCGCCGTCTACCGACTCCGGTCGACAGTTCTGCTTCAGCTACTGCTCGCCCGGCACTTCGCCGTGACGCCAGTTCTTCCGCCGCCCCGCCGCGCCACGTGTTCCCAGCGGAAACAGTGCGGCGAAGGGTCTCCCGAGTTTCGGGGTCGAACGTGGACGCGGATTTGGTGAGTTCGGCCTGCAAGGCGATGACTTCCGCCTCACCCCGACGGTACGGCTCGAGGAAGACCTCCTTCCCACCAATGATGAATCCGCGTTGACCTGTTTCCATGTCCACATAGGCCGAGGTGAGGCGGAGCGCTTGCTGGGTCGACACGGAGAGGTCACGCTGCGATCCGGCGGCCCCGTTACGGTCCGCGGAGAGAGCCGCGCCGAGAACTCCCAGGGCGACCAGTGACAGCACCAGGGCCGCAGCGATCAACAGGAGGCGCGGCCGAAGATTCACCGGCCGAAGCCGAGGGTCGCTGGGCCTACCAGATCAGGGGGCGTCGGCGTCACCGTAGAGCAGGCCGAGACCGGTGAGATCGATGAGCCGATCGACGATTCGATTGCCACGGCGCAGCTCGAAGCGATCGGCCGCACGATGGGCGCCGATGAGCACGCTCAGTCCCGAGCTGCCGAGAAACGAGACCGCTTCGACGTCGACGACCAACGAGCGCACACCGCCCTCCAAGAGGGCCGTGAGGTCGGCTTCGAGCCGAGGTGAGGTCTCAGCATCGACGTCGCCGGCAATAGTGACGACGGCCCCATCGCCGCTTCGTGTCGTCGTGACCTGCATGTTCTACCTCCAAGAATTGCTGTCGCGAGCAGTACAAGACTCTCTCACACCCCACGGCCGGTCCGACGAGCGTCGCGAATCACCGACAATCAGGTCCGCCACGTTTCGCCAGGGAACGATGGGGTAGACGCATTGTATGGAAACGACCACCCCGACTCCGTACCTCCTTCCGGAACTCCCCTACTCCACCGACGCGCTGGAACCGACGGTCTCGACGAGGATCATGGAGCTTCACCACGGAACCCACCACGCCGCCTACGTGAAGACGACGAACGAGCTCACCGAGAAGCTCTCGTCGCTTCCGATCGGTGACGACCCTACGCCACTCAACCGGAGCCTCGCCTTCAATTTGAGCGGGCACCGACTGCACTCCTTGCTCTGGACGTCGATGTCACCTGATGGCGGCGGCGAACCCGTCGGCGTGCTCGGCAATGCCGTTGCCGCCTGTTTCGGCGACACCAAGACGCTGATCGATCGCATGACGCTCACGATCGAGAAGCTTTCCGGGAGCGGCTGGGCGGCGCTCTCGTGGGATGCACTCGGGCAGCGTCTCGTTGTTTCGCAGATTCACGATCACCAACACGATCACGCCATCGGCCTCGAGCCACTTCTGGTGATCGATGGCTGGGAGCATGCGTACTACCTGCAGTACGAAGCGGCCAAGGCCAAGTGGGCGGCAGCATTCTGGGACGTCGCCGACTGGAAGAGTGCTGGAGCGAG
>JANPDB010000548.1:0-8282 GCA_031431255.1 Acidimicrobiia bacterium
GATATCGGAACCTTCGAGACGTTGCGCGAGAACACGGAGACGCTCCGCCACTCGCCCCTCGTCGGGGTCTCGACTGGCAACGAGGATGTTGCGGGCGCCGATCCGCAGCGCAGCGTCGACGATCGCCTCTCCGTTGTCCGAGCCTGAGCTTCCCTCCGGCAACATGATGATCGGTTCGATGTCGAGAATGATCAGCCCACGTCGTTCGGCCCTCGCACGAACATCATCGGCGACCGCATCGGTCCACGTGGTCGCATCGAACCAGATCCCGACTGCGGGAAAACCTGCGTCGGCGGCAACGTCGACAGCGTCAGCGGGCCCCACGTCCAAGATGGTGCCAGCAGCAAGCGAGATGGTCCGCATGGCCCGACCCTAAACCGCCTTCGCGCCCTTACCTGAATCTCACGTCCACCGGACAGGGTGACCGGCCATGAGTACTGCCTTCTCCCATCGGACCACCTCGGGCCGTCGCCGACTTCTCGCCCTCGCCATCGCGGCCAGCGCGTTGTGCGTCACGAGCGTCGGCCTGTCCCAAGCGGCGAGCGTCAAGAAGGTCGTCCGGAAGACGACGAAGAAGCCGGTAGCGAAGATGCCCAAGACAACGGTCACGACCATCGCCACGGCTGCGGTGACCACCGCAGGGTCCACCGCGCCGACAGCGTCAGCCGCCGGGGCAATCGTCAACACCTGGAAGTCCGCGGCTGTCGACCCGGCAAAACTGCCGATCGGCGACTCGAAGGTCACGACGACCGGTGCCGCCGTCGGCGGCCTGTGGGCGTGCCGCGCCGGAAACCCGAACGCCGGCGGGGCGTCGGCCGACGGACCGTGGCTGAACGTTGCCGCCGGCACGTGGGACTCCACCGCGAAGCTGGCGGTTCAGGGATCCGTCTCCTGGCCGACCGCGAAGTACAGCGAGACGGTCTCCGGTGGGACGAGAGTGCTCACCACGAACAACGTTCCGGTCGACGGTCAGACCGGCACCTTCCCCATTGCCGCATCGGATCCGTCGTTCCAATACGACCGCAATCCCGGTCGTATCGCCGAGAGGCCGACAACGATCACGCTCACGGAGAAGCCGGCGATCAACGCCTCGCCGTCGTGTCTCTCCGAAGGGCCGATCGGGATTCTGAAGAATGGCGTGTTCGTGTTCAGCTCACTCGACGGACGCGGCCACGACGCCGTGGCCCACGAGTCACAGGACAAGTGCGACGGGCACCCGGCGATGAGCACCTACCACTATCACAACGTTCCGTCATGCATCCGAAACGCCACGACCGGGTCCTCGACCGTCGTGGGCTGGATGAACGACGGGTTCCCGATCGTCGTCGAACGAGACGCGAAAGGAGCGCTACCGACCAACGCGGACCTCGACGAATGCCATGGCCGGACCTCCGATGTCCTCATCGATGGCAAAGTCGTCAACACGTATCACTACTCGGCGACGCTGGAGTTCCCGTACTTCGTCGGGTGTCTCCGAGGAACTTCCACGGTGGCCCGCAATGCGTAGGACGCGCACTCCGGCTTGGGTGCTCACGACGTTCGCCATCGGTGTGATGGTCGTCGGCTCGACGGCAGTGCCCGCTTCGGCGGCGAACACCACCAGGAAGCCGGCCGCGACTGCGGGCGCCACACGGAAGGCCGCTGCAACATCAACGTTCAAGGCCGAAGTATGGGCGGACAACTGGTTCGCCATGTCGGTGAACGGAACGAAGGTCGGCGAGGATACCGTGCCCATCACCACCGAGCGATCCTTCAACGCCGAGACCTTTACCTTCAAGGCAACGTACCCGCTCACCATCGCCATCGAGGCCAAGGACTTCAAGGAAACGGACTCCGGCATCGAATACATCGGCCAAGGCAGGCAACAGATGGGCGACGGCGGACTGATTGCCCAGATCACCGACACCTCGACGGGGAAGGTTGTCGCCGTCACCAATGAGAACTGGAAGACGCTCGTGATTCATCGAGCGCCTCTCAACACATCGTGTGAGAAGGACCCTGATCCCGACACGAACTGCAAGTTTGAGTCGGTGGACGCCCCGGCCAAATGGACGGCTGCCGCGTTCGACGACCGAGCGTGGACCAAGGCGACCGTGTGGTCCGCGAGCGAGGTCAAACCCAAGGACGGGTACAACAAGGTGTCATGGAATCGATCGGCCAAGCTGGTGTGGGGAACCGACCTCAAGGTCGACAACACGGTGCTCTTGCGCGTCAGGGTCGACAGGACCGCGCTGGCTACCTGAGACGGCAACCCGCCGCCGAGTTCACACTGCGTTCCGGCTCGCCCGGACACGAAGACGGTCCTATGGAAGGATGCAGCAGCATCGGAGCCGCAGCCGCTCAGGCAGCGAGCGCCGGAACGAGGTCATCGTGAAGTTCAGATACGGCACCGAGCGGGAGCGTCAAGCGTGGGAGCACTAAGTGGACTTACGGTGCTCGACTGTACCCACGTCATCGCAGGTTCCTGGTGTTCGCTGTTGCTCGCGGATCTTGGCGCCGACGTCATCAAGATCGAGCCGTTGGCCGGAGAACTCACGCGGGGTCGACCGCACAATGCGTTCAAGCCGTTCGACTTCGTGAATCGGAACAAGCGGGCCATCGCCGTTGACATCACCACTGCGGAAGGCGCTGATGTCGTGAAGCGTCTCGCCGTGAACGCAGACGTGTTCGTCGAGAACTACCGTCCCGGTGTGGTCGCTCGCTCAGGGCTCGGCTACGACGATCTGCGAGCGATCAACCGTGGTCTCGTCTACTGCTCGATCTCCGGGTTCGGACAGACGGGCCCGTATCGCGACCGAGGCGGCTTCGATCTGATCGCCCAAGCGATGAGCGGCATCATGAGCTTTACCGGTGAGATCGGGTCCGAGCGGCCGGTCTCGGCCGGCGTGCCGCTTTCGGACCTCAACGCCGGCACGTTCGGGGCGCTCGGTATTCTCGCCGCGCTTCGCCATCGCGACCTCACCGGCGAAGGCCAGATGGTCGAGACCTCGCTCCTCGAATCCGCCATGGCGTACACCGTGTGGGAAACCGGGCTGCACCTCACGACCGGCGCGGTGGCAAGCCCGAACGGCTCGCGCCACCGACTGGCCGCGCCATACGAAGCGCTCAAGACAGGCGACGGTTTTCTCGTCGTCGGCGTGAACAGCAATCGGCTCTGGGATCGCCTCTGCAAGGGGCTCGACGACGAGGCACTGCGCGTCGACCCTCGTTTCGACTCACCGGTGAAACGGGTCGACAACCGCGACGAACTGCAGGACCGCCTGGAGGAGATCCTTCAACGTGCATCGACGGATCAATGGGTCGAGCGTCTCCTCGCTGAAGGGGTGCCATGCGGCCCGCTCAACACCATCGACGCCGCGCTCCGTGACCCACACATCGAAGCCCGCGGGCTCGTAGTCGACATCGACGGACGCCGCTACCCTCGTGCGCCGCTGGGAATGTCCGAGACACCCGTCGAGGTCCTCCGTGGCTCGCCTGGACTCGGCGCGCACACCCGCGATGTCTTGACCGACGCGGGCTACAGCGAAGACGAACTCGCACATCTCGTTGCGCACGGCGCGATTTCGTTTGGGGAGTCGGGGTCGTGAGCTCCACGGCACAGGGAACCGTTCACGTCACCCGTCCTTCCTCCGGCATTGTCGTGTTCCGCATCGACGCGCCGCCGGCGAACGCGCTGGCCACCGCGGTGCGCGAAGGGTTTCTCGCCGACCTCGAATCCCTTGAAGCCGACCTCGACGTTCGTGCAGTCGTTCTCACCGGAACCGGCAAGGCATTCTGCTCGGGGGACGATCTCCGTGAGGCCGCCACCCGCGGCGAAACTGGACCAGCGAGTCTCCGCCAATTCGCTCGCCTGATCGACAAGGTCGAGTCATTTCGGGTTCCGGTGATTGCTGCGATCAACGGATACACCCTCGGAGGCGGGCTCGAACTGGCGCTCGCCTGTGACATCCGCATCGGAAGTACCGACGCCTCCTTCACTGCCGCCGGAGTCAATGTTGGCCTGATGGCCTCGGTCTTCCGTCTCCCCCGAGCCATCGGTGTCGCCCGAGCAAAGTCCATGCTGCTGACGGGACTCCCGATTGACGCCGCCACCTCGGAGCATTGGGGCCTGTTGACGGCGGTGACCTCCGCCGATGACCTCGACGCGCACGCACTTCAGCTCGCTGAGCGCATTTCATCGCGTGCGCCTCTGTCAGTCGAGGCGGCGAAGCGGCAGATCGGTCGAGCCTTCGACCTCACCCCGGAGCAGGCCCAGAGTGAGAGTGCGAAAGAGATCGCCGTCCTCGCGGCGAGTAGCGATCATCGCGAAGCAGTTCGCTCGTTCGTGGCAAAGACAACCCCGGGATTCACCCGTACGTGAGCCAGCGCCGGCCTACTTGACTGCGGCGGCCGATTCTCGGTGCCGGGCTCAGACCATCGTGGAGCGCCGCCCGGTTATGTCGCGCCGCGCGGTCTCGACGTCCAGCTTCACGGACGGACAATACCGTGAGGCTGACCGGATAAAGTGCAGAACGTGAAGGGTTTCAGAATGGCGGCTCGGTCAGTTCGTTTTGGCCGACGCGCTTCCGCAGCGATGCGGCGAGAATATGCCATCGTCTTCTGTCTTGCCTGCCTCAGCGAAATCGCCGTTCGAACCCTTTCTTTGAAGCGGGCAGCTGCTCTCCTTCGAGTCGATCTCCATTCGGCGCAGGAGCTCCAAGAGCCGCTCGAAGATCTCCCCGCCTGGGCGGTTGACAGATACCGGGTCGTGAACCACCTCATGCGCAATTGGCCGGTCGACGGCGTCTGTCTTCGGCAGTCCCTTGTTCTCGGCAATCGCTTGCGGGCGTTGCGTCCAGTGCTCAAGATCGGGGTCGCTCGCGACGATCAAGTCGTCAAGGCTCATGCCTGGCTGGAAGTCTCCGGACGAAGCCTGGACACGACCTCACACCAGTTCTCCGAGCTTCCGATCCCCGCATGATCCACCTCAGCCGTCTCTACGGCCTTAGCGTTGCGTCGCCGTACGAACTCGGACCGCAATCCTCCGACAGCGAAGCCAGCGTCGTGGTCTCGGTATGTCCAGTCCCTGAGTCCTTCGACTACTCCAGCGATCCCGATGGCCACTTGATTGCTGCATTTCGGACCGGAGACGTGCGACGGTACGAACTCTATCGATGCCTCGACGGCTCCTACCTCAATCGCCTTTACGGGTTCGCCGACATCAGTTTCAGTTCCGATCTCACACAGGTCAGTTGTCAATTGGCAAGCGGCGCCGACCGGGAACTCTTGCCGGTGATTCTCGCAGGACAGGTTCTTGCGACACTTCTGATGCTCCATGGCGAACTGGTTTTGCATGCAAGCGCCGTGGAGCGCTCCGGTCGGACGATAGCCTTCGTCGGAAACTCTGGCGGAGGGAAATCGACGCTCGCAGCCATGCTGTGCCTCGACGGCGCCAGCTTGGTCAGCGACGACGTACTTCGCGTGACATCCGTTGGTGGTTTGCATCGCTGCTACAGGGGCGGGACCTCGTTGCGACTCCGACCGACTTCGAGTGCTCTCGTTTCGACGGTTGAAGCACTATCGGAGTTGACCGCAGACGGGCGACACCTGCTCCGACCGCAACCGGCCAAGGATGAGCTGCTTCCGCTCGACGGCATCTTCCTGCCTCGGTTAGGGGAGGCTGGTTCAACAATAGAGATTCGACCGATGACGCCGAAGAACGCGCTCTCTGCGTTACTTCAGTATCCGCGCATCTTCGACTGGACGGACCACCGCACGGGTGGGCTCCACTTTCTGAAACTCGCCGCAATGGTCGACACCGTCCCCGTGTATGAGCTGGAAGTCCCGTGGGGCGTCGAACGGAATCTGGACTTCTTTTCCTCCCTCTCGAGCAACGTCTTCGGTGAGGAGCCGATCAGCCCATGACTACTTCCGACCCTCGTCGCGACAGCCCCCCCTTGCGGGTGGACACGACAAATATCGCTTGGAGAGATGTAAACGGAGAGATCGTGGCCTTGGATCTGCGCTCCTCGACTTACTTCACCACGAACCGCACTGGAGCGATCATGTGGTGTGCTCTCGTTGAGGGTTCGGCTGTTACCGATCTCGTGGCGTTGCTCAAGTCCCGTTTCGACATTGACCAGCGACAAGCCGTCGAAGATGTGCAGTCCTTCGTGGCGCTGTTGTCGAAGAACAATCTCCTCACCCAACACGGATGAACCCTCGGGCGTGCGCAGGACTGCTCACGGCCCGCCCTCTACTGGCTCATCCATGGGCGCGCGCCTGTGCAAGCTCTGGCCTGCAAGTTGGTCCCGCCGCGCTCGACACCCACGGTGTCATCGAGGGGGCTCGGGGTCGTGGGCGGCTCCTCGTGACGCTTCTCGACGCCCCGGTCGTATCGAATGGCGCAATCGAACAGCTTCGAACGGCCGGCTCAATGTCCGTTCTTCTCGTGCCGGGGCAGAACGACCAGCGATACCGATCCGTAATCGGTGACCTTCCGGACGCAGTCATCAGCCAAGACGACTCGACTGACATCTTGGAGGTAGCGCTCTTTCACGTTCTGCGAGGCGGCTCGTTCATTTCTGCGGCAGCAAGCCGACTCGTCCTCCTGGAGCTTCACCGAGGGGACCGAACGAAAGGACGCGACCGTCGAATGGAACTGTCGGAGCGTGAGCGCGAGGTGCTGCGGCTGATGGTCGACGGTTTCGCCACAAAAGTCATCGCCCGACGTCTCGAACTCGCAATCAAGACCGTTGAAGCACACCGCGCTCGGATCTTCTCCAAGTTGAAGGTCCGCAATCAGCGAGAAGCCGTCGTGGCTGCGCTCAGCGAACCACAGATTCTGCGCAGCTCCGGTTCGGGGCGCGAAAAGTGACCTCGAGCCGCACCACCACGTCCAAGTCGAAGCGAGCCGACGTCAAGTCGGTCGATCACCAGGATCGGTCACCTCGGGTTCTGGTGGTATCCGGCCGAAGGTTCGTTGCCGAGTCGCTGGTCGAAGCACTCGGAGAGGTCGTGGTCGGCGGGGTCGTCGCCCGGGCGGTTATCGCCGGCCACGACATCCGTGGATCTGTCGCCGAACTCGTTCCCACGGTCGGCATTGTCGACCTTGACGATTTGGGTCTGCCCCCGGATGTGCTTGCGCACGAGTTACAACACCTCTCGACGCTACGCAGGGTGGGCTTCTACGACTCGTTCACCGCGTCAAGTGCGGCCACCGCATTCGAACTCAGCGTCACCGTCCTCGTGTCGTTGACCTCTACCGTGAGTTCGATGGTGAATGCGACCTTCGGCCCCGACCGCGTGTCGAGTGCAACCACCGCCGAGGGTCTCACCCGCGAGGACTTGCACCGACTGTCATCACTCACGACCCGTGAGATCGATGTGCTGCGGCAGCTCGCTGATGGGCTGCCGGTGCGGGCAGTCGGTGTCGCCCTTGACATCACGTCCCACACCGTGAGCAGCCACAAACGACGAATCTTCGAGAAGCTGGGTGTGCAGAGCGGTCCTGCCGCAATCGCCCTTGCGGTGAAGGCTGGGCTGGTGACCTCGTCGAGCAACCGTCGACCCGCCTGACCGCAGATTCGGGTCAGGCCAGACTGTTCACAATCACCGCCGGCCCGCCGTTCTTCACCCGCCGGGCACGGTCCTCGAACCAACGCAAATAACGACTGACGAAAATGGCGCGGCCAAGAGCCAGTTGATAGGTCTCGACGATCGCCGACTCCGCCATCTGATCCCGTGCCGGCCAACGGTCGACCATCGAGCCGAGACGTTCGACATCGATGACCTCGGTGGACAGATGGTGCGAGCGCATCGCTTCAAGTTCCCCGACGATCTCGTCGCGTCGAAACGTCATCCGGTCGAACCAGTCGGGCTGTTGTGCTCCCAGCGTCTGACGGTGAACAATCTCGGGAGGAAGCAGATCGCGCATCGACTCTCGAGGGATTGCCCTCCAGACCCCGTCGTGACGCCGATACCATTCCGGCTGCGTCAACGTGTGCTCGATCAGCCTTCGGTCTTCGGTCGGGTCTCGGAGTTCGAAACCGAATCTGGTATTCACAGCAAGTGTGGTGTCGGCGTGCGCAGCGGACGTTCGGAAGAGATTGTGCACGTCGCGTAGGTAGCCCCCCGGATGTGGCGCAGCCTTCTCCGAAAGGATGATCCCCAAATCCAGCGTCTCCCAAACCGAGGAGTTGATAGCGGTCCAGCGCGGAGGTGTCCGAAACACGTCGCCGCGCCTTAGTGCCGCACGATGCCGAGTCGGGGCTGCAAGCTCACCGGCCAGATGACAGCGAAGG
>JANPDB010000549.1:0-4234 GCA_031431255.1 Acidimicrobiia bacterium
GACGACACGGGCGAAACTGCGAGGCGACTTCATCCGCAAGGCGAAGGAGCGCAAGCGTGACTTCACGGTCGACTGGGTCCACCTCAAGTTGAACGATCAGGCCCAGCGAACCGTCCTCTGCAAGGATCCGTTCAAGTCCAAAGACGAACGGGTCGAGAAGCTCATCGCGTCGCTGTGAGCAGCTGTCGCCGACGCACTCCGACCGTCCCTCGGTCGCCGCGGTGAGGTAATCGTGCCGTCGTTTCGCTCCGGCGTGGTATCCGAGATCATCAGCGAACGGGCCGGGCTGCAACGCGTGCTCTTGAACTTCGCCGCCGAAGACAAACCTCAGCGCGCGTACAATCTGACCCAGCTTACGGGAGCGGTTGCCGTCGGCGATGAGGTCGTCTGCAACACGACCGCGGTCCAGCTCGGACTCGGCACGGGCGGCTGGCACGTCGTGCACTGGAATCTCGCCAACCCGAACCTGGCCGTGCCCGGCGACGGGCACATCATGAAACTCCGTTATACGTCGCTCCAGACGAACACCGGGTCCGAGGAGGAACACGTCGGCGAGATCGCCACCGACCTCGGAGGAATCCCCGTCGTCGGCTGCACGCTTCACAGCCAGGTCGGCGTCGTCGCCGCGGCGTTCGCCGAACGCCGACCAGCCTCCCGGTTGGCCTACGTCATGACCGACGCCGCCGCGCTTCCCATCGCGTTGAGCGACCTCGTCCATCAGCTGGTCGAGCAAGGGCTTCTCTGCGGGACGGTGACCGTCGGCCACGCATTCGGTGGCACGAAGGAAGCCGTCACGCTGGCCAGCGGCCTGGCGATCGCCCGATCGGTGCTGCGCGCCGACGCAATCATCGTCGGCATGGGTCCGGGGGTTGTCGGCACGGGGACGACGCTCGGGCACACCGCCCTCGAGCTCGCCGAGATCGTGCATGCGACGGCCACCCTCGGCGGCCGGGCGGTCGTCTGCCTGCGGGTCAGTCAAGCCGACCCGAGGGAGCGGCACCGTGGAGTGAGCCACCACAGCCTCACCGCCCTGAGCCACGTCCGCCCCGGCACGCCCTACCTGGTCGCCGTCGCTAACGAGCATCCGGGCATCGATCTCGCAGTCCTTCCTTCGGCGGCCTCCAGGGTCGACGTCGACGTCGGCGATGTCGGCGAGTTGCTGGCGACACACTCGCTCCGGATCACCACAATGGGTCGAAACGTGGACCAGGACACCGACTTCTTCCGTTTCGCGGCCGCGGCGGGTTACGTAGCTGCCAGCATGGTGCGGTGATCGGACCGACCATCGCACGCAGCCGATGAGCCGAATAGAGCGGTTGATCAACCTGAGTGCCGCGTTGCTGTCCTCGGAGCGGCCGCTGCGGGCCGACGAACTTCGCGAGCGCATCGTCGGTTATCCCGAAGACAAGGCCTCGTTCCGTCGGCAGTTCGAGCGGGACAAGGACGCGCTCCGTGAGCTCGGGCTGCCGCTCGAGACGATCGTGGAACGGCGGGCCGGCGAAGAAGTGATCGCCTACCGGGTCAACGCCGACGAGTACTACGTCCGTGATCCCGGACTGGAGCCCGACGAGCTCTCCGCGCTGCATCTCGCTTCGCGCCTTGTCGAGATCGAAGGTCTCGACACCGGCTCGGGGTTGTGGAAGCTGAATGCGGCGGCCAGGGCCGAGCGGAGCCGCCGGAAGGTCCCGAGCCTTACGCAGCCCGACCTCGAAGAGCCCGCCGTTGGCCCAACGGCGACGCTGCCGGCCGATGAACGACTTACGCACCTGTTCGGATTGATCGCATCAGGCGCATCGGTCCGATTCACCTACCGCGGCGGAGCGCGTCACGTGCAGCCCCGCCGACTGTCGTTCTCCCGCGCTCACTGGTACCTGATCGCCCACGACCTCGACCGCGCCGACGATCGTTCCTTCCGTCTCGACCGCATGGACGGCACCCTCGAACCCGACGCGCCGCAATCCGTGCCGCCGCCTTCGGGCAACCGGCGAAGCGGTTTCTCTCGTCCGTGGGAGCTGGGCCCGGCGCAGGGGGAGCGGACCGCTCACGTCCTCATCGACGCCGCCCAGGCTCCCTGGGCCATTCGTCATGTTGGAGCGTCGTCAGTCGTCGAACGACGGTCGGACGGCTCGGTCGAGCTGGCCCTCACCGTTCGCAACGTCGAATCGTTCCGGACATTCGTCCTCGGGTTTCTCCATCACGCCGAAGTGCTCTCGCCCCCGGCACTCCGCACCGACCTCATTCAATGGTTGTCCGACGCTTGCGATCGGGGAGGTCGCTGATGTCGACGGAGGACCGCCTGAAGCGGATTCTCGCCATGGTGCCGTGGATCGTCGCCCATGACGGCCCCACGGTCGAGGAGACGTGCGCCCGCTTCGGATGCACGGCGCCCGAGCTGATGCGCGACATCGAGTTGCTCTACATGTGCGGTCTCTACCCCTACACGCCCGACGTGCTGATCGAGGCCTCTGTCTCCGACGGTCGTGTGTACATCGAGTACGCCGAGTACTTCAGCCGTCCGCTCCGCCTGACACCAGGGGAAGGGCTCGGACTTGTCGCCGCCGCGTCGACGCTCCTCGCCGCACCGGGCACCGACGTGAACGGTCCACTCGCTCGAGGGCTGGCGAAGCTTGCCGCCGCTCTCGGCGGCGACGAATCGGCGTTCGACGGAACCATCGATGTCGACCTCGGCAGCACCGACCCGGCGGTTCTCTCGATGCTGCGAGATGCGGTCGAGCGGCGACGGCAGATTCGGATCCGGTACTACTCCTTCGGTCGCGACGATGTCGACGAACGCGTCATCGAGCCGGTGAGCGTCTTCCGTTCGGTCGGCGAATGGTACGTACACGCATGGTGTCACCGGGCGCGCGACGAGCGCACCTTTCGGGTCGACCGAATCGAGCAGTCAACGGTGCTCGACACCGAGCGTTCCGGTCCCGAGATCATCCCGAGCACCGGGCTGTTCGTTCGCTCACCCGAGTCCGGCTCCGTCTTGCTCGCGCTGAGTCCGACGGTTCGCTGGGTCGCTGACCAGTACCCAGTGGAGTCACGGGCGGAGATGCCCGATGGCAGGTTGCGGGTGCGGCTCGGCGTTTCGGAGTTCGCCTGGCTCGATCGTCTGATCCTCCAGCTCGGCCCCGCAGCCGAAGTGCTGGAGTCGCCACCCGGATGGACGGGCATTGTCGCGCCGGCCGAACGAGTTCTCGCCCGCTATTCGGACGGCGCCACGGCTGCCTCCCCGTCGTAGGAGCCTTCGTTGGCTAGCGTCGACGCCCGTGCCTTCCCCTGACGCTGCGCCCGACCAGCCCGGCGCGGCGACCGGTTACCCGTCCGAGGCCCGTGCAACCGGCGACAGCGACGCCGAGCCGCGTCTTCGCGGCCGTGCCCGCCGAAAGCGGAGTGGCGCCGCCGTCGCCATCGAATGGTTGGTCATTCTCGCGTTGGCGCTCACTGTCGCGCTTCTGGTTCGGGCGACGGTCGTACAGACCTTCTTCATCCCCACGCCGTCGATGGTGCCAACGCTAAAGGTCGATGATCGCCTTCTCGTCGACAAGATCACGCTGCGCACTCGTGACGTCCGCCGCGGTGACATCGTGGTGTTCGAGAGGCCCGAGACCTTCACCGACACCACGATCAAGGATCTGATCAAACGAGTGGTCGGGCTTCCCGGGGAGACGCTCGAAGGTCGCGACGGAGCCGTTTGGGTCAACGGCAAACGTCTTGACGAGCCCTACCTGGTGAAGGGCGTCACCACGAGCGACTTCGCCCCGGTGAAGGTGGCCGTCGACCACTACTTCGTGATGGGCGACAACCGCCCGGAATCCTTCGACTCCCGGTTCTGGGGCACGGTCGAGCGCGAGAAGATCATCGGGCGCGCCCTGCTCCGGGTCTGGCCGCCCACCCGGTTCGGTCCGATCTGACCGCGGCCCTCAGGGGTCGAACGCCGGCGCACCGTTGCTTCGACCGACCGTCGCCATCATGAGCTCGACATCGTCGCTGTAGAGAGCGTCGATCTCCATGGTCTGCAGCGAGCGCAGGACGCGCTCGTGCTGGGCATCCCAGCCGAACGTGAACAGCGAGAATCGATGGAACAGCGTGGTCAGGCCGAGCGTCCAGTCGGTGTGGTGCATGTTGATCCCGTCGATCCCGGCCTCGTACAGCCGAGACGCGTGGCGTTCGGCCCCATCGGTCAGTCGCTTCAGCCGGGTCGAATCGATGAGCTTCACGTCGACGTAGG
>JANPDB010000550.1:0-1651 GCA_031431255.1 Acidimicrobiia bacterium
CTCGTGAAGGCCGCGGCCGGAGGCGGCGGCAAGGGCATGCGCGTGGTCGAGCGACCCGAGGACCTCGCCGAGGCCGTTGCGTCAGCGCGCCGTGAGGCGGCGGGCGCGTTCGGCGACGATCGGGTCTTCCTCGAGCACTACGTCGCCCGGTCCCGCCACGTCGAGATCCAGCTCCTCGGTGATCACCACGGCAATCTCGTCCACCTCGGCGAGCGTGAGTGCTCCATCCAACGACGCCACCAGAAGGTCGTTGAAGAGTCGCCCTCGCCGGCGGTCGACGCCGACCTTCGGACGGCAATGGGAGAGGCCGCACTCCGCCTCGGACGGGCCATCGGCTACGAGTCGGCCGGTACGGTCGAGATGCTCGTCGACGAAGCCACGAAGGAGTTCTTCTTCCTCGAGGTCAACACCCGACTGCAGGTGGAGCATCCGGTCACCGAGGAGGTCACCGGCATCGACCTCGTGCGCGAACAGCTGCGAATCGCCGCCGGCGAGCCCCTCGACGTCGTGCAGGACGACATCACGTTCCACGGCCACGCCATCGAGGTCCGCCTCTATGCCGAGGATCCGTCGAACGGCTTCCTACCCGCCACCGGCACGCTCGTCGCCTTCGAGCCGTCGGCCGCGCCGGTCGTCCGCTGGGACTCCGGTGTCGAGCCGGGCTTCGTCGTCGGTACCCGATTCGACCCGATGCTGGCCAAGGTGGTCTCGCACGCGTCCACCCGGTCCGAGGCGGCCGGCCGGCTCGCCCTCGCGCTGGAGCGTTTGCACATCGGCGGTGTGGTCACCAACCGAGACTTCCTGGTGGCCGTGTTGCGCAGCGAGGCGTTCCTGGTCGGGGACACCACTACGGACTTCATCGCTCGGGTCAAGCCCGCGCCCATGCTCATCCCCGGCGACGACGAACGCGAACGGGTTGCCATCGCCGCCGCGCTGTGGGTCCAAGGGGAGAACCGGGCATCGGCTCCGGTATGGCCGGGTCTGCCGAGCGGCTGGCGCAACGCCCGACTGCCGGACGAGCGCGTCGATTTCCTCCACGACGGGGAGACCGTCACGGTCGCCTACCGGTCCCGGCGTGACGGGTCCTTCCTGGTGAACGGCTCCCGCGCCGCGCGAGTGCTGCGCCACTCACCCCACGAGGTGGACATGGTGCTCGATGGACGGCGATCGACGTTGCGCATCACGCGAGCGGCCGACCTGCTCTATGTGCAGACGCACACGGGAACACTGACCCTGCGGGAGGCACCACGCTTCCACGTGCCCGGCAACGTTGGGCCCGTGGGCGGCCTCAATGCCCCGATGCCGGGCACCGTCTTGGACGTGCGGGTGGCCGTGGGAGACACCGTGACGGCCGGACAGGTGCTCGTGGTGTTGGAGGCGATGAAGATGGAGCACCACATCAAGGCTCCGGCCGACGGCCGCGTCGCCGAGGTCCGCGTGACCGCCGGCCAGCACGTCGACAACGGAGGCCTCCTGCTGGTGTTTGAGACCGACGAACTTTCGGGGTGAGGAGCGGTCGCGGCCGGGTTCACCCGTTCGGACCCACGTAGACCGCGCGGGCGCGATAGCGCAGCGGTGCTTCGCCGTATTCCTCGATCGCGTGGGCGGTCCATCCGGCGATACGGGCCAGCGAGAAGATGACCTGACCGGA
>JANPDB010000551.1:0-1705 GCA_031431255.1 Acidimicrobiia bacterium
CGGCGCGGTGCCCGGCGTCATCCGCGTCGTCGGTGCCGGGTCGGGCAACGAGTGCACCCTGGCCGCTACACCCGGCGTCGTGGCGTGGCTCGACTGCCGGATCAAGGCCACCGACCGATCGACGCCGACGATCGACGTGCGCCTGCAGGACGGCACGACCGTGACGCGCGCGATCACGGTCCCCTGAGCGCGATCGCGACAAGTCCGAGTCAGCCGTCGGCGCAGGCGACGCAGCGGACCGCACTCGGATGGACCTCGAGCCGGCCCACGGGGATCTGGCCGCCGCAGACGTCGCAGACGCCGTACGTCGCCTCGTCGAGCTTGGCGAGTGCGCGAGCGACCTCCTCGCTCTGCACCAGCAGCAGCTCGTGCGCCGCGACCTGGGTGAGGCGCTCGACCGCGATGCTCGTACCGTCACCGACCCGCTTGCCGAAGGAGATGCCCCCGGAATCCGTGGGTGCCGCGGTCAGACCGGCGGCTCGTACAGCGATATCGGCCTGCCGTTCGAGCAGCACTGCGCGCACCGGGTCGACGTCGACCATCAGCCACCTCCGCCGCCAGTATCCGGCGGCACGGGCTCGGCGTGGTGTCAGACGGCGAGGTGAGCACCAGCGCGGCGCTCGTGACGGCCGGCGAGCATCGGGATGGCGCCCATCCGAACGAGCACAGCACCCAGCATGAGGAACAACGCTCCGCCGATGACGATGGGCAGCGACGTCGCGCCGGTCTTCGCGAGCGAATCGGTCGAGGTCGGCCTCGACGCCGAGCCTGACGAGGTGCCGCTGCTCGACCCGTTCGCCGCCGCAGCAGCAGCTGCGCTCTCCTCGGCATTCGTGACCGTCGCCGTGGGGTTCTCGACGTAGACCGCGAAGGTCGCATTGCCAGAAGGGGTGACGGCGGTGATCACGTAGACATCCGAGGGAAGCACCGGCACCGCGATGGCGGCCGAGCCCGCGCCAGCCGCGTCGGTCGTGATCGCCGTGGCAAGCTCCGTGGGGCCGAACTGGAGCAGCACGGCCGAGGACGGGGTCGATCCGGAGATGCTCACGCGGAGCGAGTCACCTACCTTCACCTGGCTGTTCTCGACGAGCGCGCTCCCGCCCTTGCTCACCGTCAGGGTGGTGGCTGCGGATGCCGCTGAGGCCCACAGCCCCCCGCCGACGGCGGACAGGAGCAGAGCCATCGCGACGACGACGGTCCGGCGACGCAGGGGCATCGAGGTGCGGTGCGGCATGGTCAGGCTCCGAGGGTCGATCACGGCTTGGCGAGAGACCACCACACTGAGCCCACCGCCCTACGCCGAGGCGCAGCGGGGATGTCGCTCGGGTTCACGGGAGGTGAACAGCAGACACCAGCGCGCCAGGGGACACGGGAGGTTCGCCGCATGACGGCGACCTGAACCCGACGGCCGCTCAGGTCCGACGCAGACCCTGTCGATGGCTGCCCGGACGACGTGCCAGCCGGTCAGATGCGTGTCAGCCGACCAGAAGGCAACATCGAGATGAACACTTGGTACACTTCCTGAAAGCACGGTGGGGCGAGCATTGGTCGCTCGCCCCACCGTCATCTTTGCCCCTTACCATTCGCCGCGTGTCGACCGCCGTGAGCGCCCCCGTGGCCACCCCCCGCAAACGCCAGCTACCAGTGATCGAGTGGTCGCTGGTCGCTGTGAGTTGCCTGGTCGTGCTTGCAGGGCTCGCTCCCG
>JANPDB010000552.1:0-7943 GCA_031431255.1 Acidimicrobiia bacterium
GGCGACAGCTGAGCGGCAGACGCTGACACCGCCACCGGTCCCCGGTCAGCGCTCGCCGCAGTCGGAACACCCGAAGAGGGTCAATGCGGTCGGAACACCATCAGATGCTCGCCGCGTCGGAACACCAACAGATGCTCACCGTGGTTGGAACACCATCAGATACAGCATCACCGGGAGGCCGACGGCGGACACCGTGGTGACGAGCTCCAGCCACCCCGAGATCTTCGTCAACTCACGGCCCTGCTCGGCGGTGCCCTCACCGCGCGACAGGAGCACGACAAGACGCTCAGCCCGCCGGGCCAGCGGTCCCTGCACCAACAGCACGACCACCACGGCGATCAGCCAGAAGGCCACCGCCAGCTGCACCCACAGGTACCCGAAGAGACCATCGTCGGGATGCAATGCCGCAGCAACGACCCCGAGGAGACCGACCGCAACGAAGCAGGGTTCGCTGACCCGGCGCCGCACCCACAGCGACGTCTGCGCGACCGCCGCCTGACCTTCCGCCCCGAACGCACCGCTCGTCGCCCGCCGGGCGACGAGCGGCATGACGAGCAATGGCCCGAACGCCCCGATGCCGGCCAGCAAATGGCCGATGAGTACCAACCGAAAGACCTGCGTCGATGACACGCCATCCGTTCTATCCCGCTCCCGCAAACGGCCGGGTGCTCACGAGTTCGCCGAGTCGGAACGTCCGGCGTCATCATCCGGCCAGGAAATCTCTCGTTCTGCGACTCGCCGTGTCGTTTCGACGGCACCTGAACTGCCGCGAAGGGGCACGACGAGTAGATTGTCGGCCGTGGCATCCAATCCCCCGGCCGACCTGTTTCTTCAACCGCTGACCGGCAAAGGGTTCCCGATCTCGGGTTGGCTGGTGCAGTACCAACTGCTGCTCGTTGCGCTCGACCCGTTCACCAATGAATCCGCGTGGGCGTTCCCCACGGCGATCCGCGTGCTGCAGAACTTCGAGCAGGCCGACTGCCGAGTCGGTGTGAGCCTCGCCGGCGCCGACGCCGACGAGTCACGCCAGTTTCTTGGGCCGAACGTCACGGAGTTCCTCTGCTTCCCCGACCCGCAGCGCACGATCGTGCGTGCGTTCGGCCTGGAGCGTGTCCCGGCAATCATCCACGTGGCCTCGGACGGCTCCGTGGTCAACGCCGCCGAGGACTGGAACCCCGACGCGTGGCAGGTCGTCACCGACGAGCTCGCCCGCATGATGAGCTGGACCGGTCCGGTTCTGCCCGATTCGCGTGATCCGGGCGCCTTCGTGGGCACCAAGGCGAGCTGACCAGAACTCCCGGTCCGGCCGCGGCACGCGAGCCGGCGCAGTTCAGTTCCGGCCCGAACACGCCGATACCTCTTGGGTGTTGTTGCGCATCGGTTCGAAACCGAACCACCGTTCATGGTCCCGTGCCCACGGACGGCCAACAACCTCCTCACGTCTGCGGAGTCGACTCTCCGTCATGAGCGACGAAGATCGGCCGACCGGTCAGCGCAGGAGCGGGATCGCACCCGGCGATGCTGCACGGGGGCGCGCCGCGGCCATCTCGAAGTCGTGGGCCGGCGGGGCCATCACCGCGTTCACGCTGGGTTCGTTGGCCGCCGTTTGGACCGCCCTCCCGGGCTCCCAGGGAAGCGAGGCGGCGGTCCGTCCGGTGCAGCCGCTTCGCCTCACCCTCGCCCTCCGCTCGCCCGGGACGGAGGCGTCCAGGAAGGTCCGTGCCGCCGGGCCGGCGCTCACCCTCGGCGACGAGCCGGAGGCCGCCGCCGAGCCGATCGCCGGACCCTTGCTGATCACCGACGACGAAACACCGCAACTCAGCCTCGGTGGTTCGGAGAGCCCGCTGGACAGGTACACCTCCACCGCTACGGTCCCGCTGGCGCGCCCGCTTCCGCTCTTCCGGGAGTCCGACGCGTTCCAGGTCGTGCCCCCGGAGGGACTGGTCGTCACCGCTCCCGTGGCGATACTGCCGAGCCCGACCACCACTCCCCCGTCGAGCCTTGCGCCGACGACGGCGGCGACGCGCTCCTCCGCGTCACCCACCACGACAAAGCCCAAGAAGCCGCGTTCCGAGAAGGCCACGACGACCACCCAGGCCCCCAACCTCCTGCCGCTCGTCGTGCCACCCGAAGGGCTGGTGATCGCGGCTCCCGGATTCGTCCCGCAGCCTCCGACCGCCGGCGCAACCGCGCCACCCCCGTCGAACCCGCCGTTGACGACGCTGCCCTCGACGACCCCGGGCCGGCCCACCGGGACCATCCCCTTCGTCCCCCTCGCGCCCCCGACGGTGCCCGGCGCACCGACCACTGTCCTCGCCCCGCCGCCGTCGACCGCAGCGAGCACCGTACCCCCCGCCACGGTTGCGCCAACGACCACTTCGCCGACGACAACCATCGCGAGGACCACCGCAAATCCGGTGTTCATCCCGCTGCCAACGTCGACGGCACCGGGCGTCGCCCCACTCCCGCCGGCCCCGTCGACCTCCGTGGCCACCACGACAGCACCCGGGCGTCTTTCCGTCGGATCGTTCCCGACGATCGATGTTCGACCCGTGACCGAGACCCGCACCGCGCCCCCGCTCCCGATCGGCGCCGAAACGCTGGTCCCGACGACGCCGCCGACCAGTACCGCGCCGAAGACCTACACGTTCATGGCCGCCACCGGACCTCCGCCGCCCGTGCACCCCCAGGCCGCCCTCGTGGTCGAGACGGCCAAGTCACTGCTCGGCTCGCCGTACGTGTGGGGCGGTGAAGGCCCGGGCTACGACTGCTCCGGTCTCTCTCTCGTTGCCTGGCGCGCCGCCGGGGTGAAACTCGCTCACCAGTCCCAGGCCCAGTTCGCCTCCACGACCCGGGTGAACCTGGCCGACATCGCGATCGGTGACCTCGTGTTCTACGGTGAGCCGATCCATCACCTCGGTATCTACATCGGCGACGGCAAGATGATCGAGGCGCCGAGAGCCGGTATCAACGTCCGCATCACGTCGATCAAGCGACGCGACCTCATCGGCATCGGCCGCGTCACCGGCTGACCCCACCGAGCCGTCCTGCCCCGATCCGGCATGGTCGACGCCGGATTCAGCGCACGCGAGTCCGGTGCATTGTTCAACCGTGGGCCTACGATCACGGACGCATGCGCGCCGCCACTATCACCGCACCCACCCTCACCGTCCGAGAACACGATGATCCCGTCCCCGGATCAGGGGAGGTGCTCATCCGCGTCCGGGCCGCGGGCCTCAACAACGCCGACCTGCTCCAGATCGCCGGCTTCTACCCGGCGCCGCCCGGCGCTCCGTCCGACATCCCGGGCCTCGAGCTCGCCGGAGAGGTCATCGGCCTCGGGCCCGGGGCGACCCGGTTCTCGGTCGGCAACGGCGTCATGGCCGTGGTCGGCGGAGGTGGGCTGGCGGAGCTGGCCGTCGTCCACGAACGGACGCTGCTTCCCATTCCCGTCGGGGTGTCGTGGGAGACGGCAGGCGGCTTCCCGGAGGCGTTCACCACAGCCCACGATGCGTTGTTCACGCAATGCGGCCTGCAGATGGGTGAACGTGTCTGCATCCACGGGGCGGCCGGCGGCGTCGGCGTCGCCGGCGTCCAACTCGCCGCCGCCACGGGAGCGACGGTCGTGGCAACGGTCCGGGACCCGGCCCGTCGGGCCGCCGTCGAAGCACTCGCTCCAGGACAGGTCACTGCCGTCGACCCGGCCGAGTTCGGCGAACACGGGCCCTTCGACGTGATCTTGGAACTCGTCGGCGCGTCGAATCTCGCCGCCAACCTCGCCTCGCTGACCATCGGCGGTCGCATCAGCATCATCGGTGTCGGCGGAGGAGGTTCGAAGACCGAGATCGACCTGTTGGCGATCATGACGAAACGGGCCCGGATCCACGGGTCGACGCTCCGCGCCCGCCCGCTGGAGCAGAAGGCGGACGCAGCACGCCGTGTGGAAACCCAAGTTCTCCCCCATCTCGCATCAGGCCGGCTTCAGGTGCCGGTGACCGCAACGTTCGGCCTCGACGACGTCGCCGCTGCGTACGACCGGTTCCGGGAGGGTCTCAAGTTCGGCAAGATCATCGTGGTGCCGTGAGCCTTCCGACCGTTCCGTGAGCACCAACGCCCAGGCCCGCCGGCGGCGGCCGTGAACGCCGCAGTCGTCGCAGCAACATCGCCGAACCACGACCGCTTCTTCGGACTCGGGCTGATCGTCCTCGGCGTGGCGGCCATCCTCGTCCTGGGCCACGGCTTGCGGTTCCGACGCCCGGTCTCGTCACCCCCGGTCGACCTGGCCGGCTGGTTCACCCGGTGGCAAGCCCAGCACAACGCTCCGGACATCGACCCGGCGGCGACCACCGTGCTTCGCGGCTTTCTCACCTTCACGTACCGCCTCGCCCGTCCACTGGCACGACGGGGCGTGTCCCCTACGTCGGTCACGCTCGCCGGGCTCTGGCTCGCCGCACTCGTGCCGATCTCGGCGATCCGCCTGCCAGTCGCCGCCGCCGCCATCTGCATCGTGAGTTCGGTCGTGGATGGCGTCGACGGTGCGGTGGCGGGCCTCAGCGGGCGCGCCACCCGTTCGGGGTTCGTGCTCGACTCTGTCGTGGACCGACTCGCCGAGGCCACGTTCCTCCTCGCACTCGTCGCCGCCGGCGCCGATGCCCGGGCCGCTGCAGCCGGGTGGGCGGGCGTGGTCATGCTCGAGTATTTGCGGGCGCGCGCGGGAAACGCCGGAGTAGGTGAGATCGGAATCGTCACGATCGCCGAACGCCCCACACGCGTGCTCTGTGTCGTGTTCGGGCTCCTTGGCGCAGGGATCCAACCGGATCATGCTGCGGTCCCTACGACCGTGGCCGCGCTGTTGACGGCCGGCACCGCGATCGTCGGCATTGGCCAACTCGCCGTGCATCTTCGCCATCGGTTCGAGGACGACGACACGCACTGAGCCACACAAACGACGCCCACCGATGATCTCACGCAAAGACGGCCGGCCGCAGCCCCCCAGCAGCGACCGACCGTCGACTTCACCGAGGAGACGCTTCGATCCCCGGACTTTGCGTCCAGGCCGAAATGTATCGCCTTTTCCGCCACTCCCAGTGTCTTCTCGTTGACCTCACCCCGGACCGGCTACGGCCGATGTCCCCCCAGGCACGGGCCGGATGGTCAAGATTCACGCGCGAAAGACAGAAACAAGCATCGGCCGGCGGCGATACTGGAGGGGAGCCGGTGGCCCCGAACCGGCCTGGAGGGTCTTGCGCGTGATGCACCACCGATTTCGTCGATCTCCGAGGAGAGCCGCATCGCTCTTGACTGCCGCCACACTCCTGTCCGTCGCGTCACTCGCCACCGCCGCCCACGCCGACCCGAAGCCAGGATCGTCTGGCCGACCGGCCGGGCCGACGTTCTCACCTCCGCGACCGGCACTCGACACGCCGACGGCCGCAACTGCCAAAACCCCATCGAAGTCGACGACGAAAACCCCAACGCCGAAGCGCAGTACCGCAGCCAACAGCGGCATCGGATCGGGGGCTCGTGGAGCGGCGGTGCTCGAGGTGCAGAGCCTCCTGCAGGCGGCACGCTACGACATCAACGTGGCCGACGGCAGCTTCGGCGACCAGACGTTCCACGCCGTGATGGCGTTCCAGAAAGCCAACGGACTCGCTCGCACGGGGCGAGTCGGCGCTCAAACCCTCGATGCCCTGCGAGCCGGGCTCACGCCTCCGCCGATCATGCCCGACGGAGGTCCCGACCGCATCGAGGTGTCGCTGCCGAAGCAGTACCTCGCCCTCTACCGTGGCGGCGAGCTCGTGCGCATCCTGTCGATCTCGACCGGCGACGGAAAGCCGTTCTGCACGCTCGACCCGGAGACCGGGGAGACGGCGTGCGACAAGGCGATCACCCCGCCGGGCTCGTTCCGGATCACGCGTCGCGTGATCGGCTGGCGGGAGTCGAAACTCGGACTGCTGTACAACCCGCTCTACTTCAACGGCGGAATCGCCGTCCATGGCGCCCCCTCGGTTCCCGGTCGACCGGCGTCGCACGGCTGTGTGCGGATCCCCATGGTGTCGGCCGACTACCTGCCCACGGTCGTCCCCAACGGCATGCCGGTCTACGTCTCGGACGGCGTGACCCCACTGCGCGTCATCTCGTCGAGGATCGCTCCCGCCGATCCCCTGACGGGTACCGACCCGGCTGCCACGCTCGCCCCGACGACGACGCTCGCACCCGGCACGCCAACAACGTTGCCCGGTACGCCGACGACGACGCCGGCAACCACCACCCCGTCCGCCGGGGCCACCACCGTTCCTGGCCAGACCCCCACGGCAGTCTCGGCCCCGCCGACCGCGGTTCCCACGACCACCGTTGCGCCGGCGCCAACGTTCGTTCGCACGCTCACGCCGACGACGGTGGCAGGCTTCCCCGCCTGACCGTCGGAGCCGTCCGGGCGCACCGGCCCGAAGGCGTGATCGGGTGTGGAGCAGCTACAAATCGGCGAAGGGATCGGCGTGGTCAGCGGCCACGGTCTCGATCCCGGCGAGCGCGAAGTACGGCTCGTACCCCGTCGTCTCCAGTTCCAGTGCGAGCTCCGGCCCACCCGAGTGAACGATCTTCCCGCCGACGAAGATGTGCACCACATCAGGCGTGAGCTCGGTGAGGAGGCGCTGGTAGTGGGTGATGGCGATCACCGACATGCCGCGTTCGGCCGTCGCCTCCTTCACCCGTCGGCTGACGGCTCGGAGCGCGTCGACATCGAGCCCGGAGTCGACCTCATCGAGGATCGCCAGGGCGGGACGGAGCACACCGAGCTGGATCATCTCGTTTCGCTTCTTCTCACCGCCGGAGAGATCGACGTTGAGCGCCCGCTGGAGAAAGGCCACGTCAAAGCCGATGCGACCGGCCTCCTCCTCCATCAGCGCCGCCACGTTGTCGGCATCGTCGTCGCGTCCCGCGGCGCGAAGGGCCGCAGCGAGCATGTCGGCAGGCTGCACACCCGGAACCTCGGTCGGGTACTGCATGCCGAGGAAGATGCCGGCCTGCACCCGCTCCCAGGTGGGAAGGCCGAGCAGTTCGCGCCCGTTGAGGATCGCCGACCCGCTGATGTCCTGGTAGCCGGGACGGCCGAGCAAGACGTGGCCGAGGGTGGACTTGCCGGACCCGTTGGGACCCATGACCGCGTGCACCTCGCCGTCGGGCACCACCAGGTCGACGCCGCGGAGGATCTCACGGCCGGGGATGGAGGCCTTCAGGTTGGTGATGGAAAGCGTCATGATGGGGAACCTTCGAAGGCCGGGTCGAGCGTGAGGAAGACGTCGTCACCCAATGTTTCGATGTGGTGGACGGGTACGGGCTGCGTGGCCGGGAACGACTGGGGCTCACCCGTGGTCAGCGAGAACGCGCTGCCGTGTTTCGGGCATTCGAGCTCGAGCTCGTCCTCCCAGAGCGTGCCGTCGGTCAACGACACGTTGGCATGGCTGCAGCGATCGCCGATGGCGTAGAGGGTTTCGCCGATACGAATAACCGCTACGGCGTGAACGGTGTCGCCGGTTCCTGGCAC
This sequence comes from Acidimicrobiia bacterium, assembly GCA_031431255.1. GTDB lineage: Bacteria > Actinomycetota > Acidimicrobiia > Acidimicrobiales > JANYDT01 > JANLQX01. Next base: position 7,547 of record JANPDB010000552.1, read on the forward strand.
CTCGACCCGGGTGATGGACGACGGGGCGAAGTCGGCTGGCGCTCCGATGCGGTGGCGACCCATCAGCTTGTCCGCCGGGAGACGGCGCGGCGATCGAACTTGTCGCCGACGGCGGCAACGAGCTCGGCCCGGAGCGCGTCGTCGGGAACCCGGTTGAGGAGATCGGCGAAGAACCCAAGCACGATGAGGCGTTCCGCCTCGCTCGGTGGCACACCTCGACTTTCCAGGTAGTAGCGGTGGTCCTCATCGATCGGACCGACGGCGGACGCGTGAGAGCACTTCACGTCGTTGTTCTCGATCTCGAGGTTCGGGACGGATTCCGCCGAGGACTCGGGTGAGAGCAGAAGGTTGCGGTTCGTCTGGTGGGCAACCGTTCCTCGCGCGTCCTTGGCGATAT
>JANPDB010000553.1:0-2900 GCA_031431255.1 Acidimicrobiia bacterium
GAGATCACCAGTGGTGGACAGAACGCCAGAGTCGAGGGCGGTATGGGGCGGACGATCGCACCGTGCTGCATCATCGTCGAACGCACCGCTGCCGGGTTGATCCCTTCGTGGAGTCCTACGCCCCACACCGCGCCCACGCCGCGCACCTCGGCCAGCTTGCCGGCACGATGCAGCGCCTGCAGTCCGGCGTAGAGGCGTTCGCCGATCGGACCAGCCCGGTCGACGAGCCCTTCGCTGCGGATGATGTCGAGGTTGGCGAGTCCCGCCGCGCAGGCGCTCGCGTGGCCGGAGTAGGTGTAACCATGACGGAGGACGAAGGTGGCGTCGGCTTCGAGCGGCGCTCGCACCGCGGGGCCTACCAGCACTCCGCCCAGCGGGACGTACCCGGAGGACACGCCCTTGGCGAAGGTGATGAGGTCCGGTGTCACTCCGTAGTGCTGCGCCCCCCACCACGATCCGAGGCGCCCGAACCCACAGATCACCTCGTCGAAGATCAGGTAGGCACCGTGCTGGTCGGCGAGCGCGCGTAGGCCCTGGAGGTAGCCGTCCTTCGACGGATGCACACCCCCGGCGCCCTGCACGGGTTCGCTGATGATCGCCGCGATACGGCCGGCGTGCTGGGCGCAGGCGGCACCCATGGCATCGAGATCGTGCTGGGGCACCTGCATCACATCGGTCAGCAGCTCGCCGAACCCGGCCCGGTTCAGCGGGAGTCCAGTGGCCGAGAGACCGCCGTAGTTCACCCCGTGGTAGCTCTGTGCACGGCTGATGATCACGGTCCGCTCCGGGTGCCCGGCCTGGGTCTGACCTTGGCGAGCCAGCTTCATCGCGGTGTCGACCGATTCCGATCCACCGCTCGTAAGGAACACCCGGGCGTCGGGCATCGGGGCCAATGCGGCGAGCTCGGCGCACAGCTGCTCCGCCGGTTCGTTGGTGAAGATGTCGAAGGTGCTGTAGGTCTCAAGGCGACCCATCTGGTCGTGGACGGCGTCGGCGATGGCGAGGCGTCCATGTCCAACGTTGCAGTACCAGAGACTGGCGAGGCCATCGACGTAGCGCGTGCCGTCGCGGTCGAAGAGCGCTGCGCCTTCGCCACGAACCAGGGTGACGAACTCACCGGGCTGGGCCGCGGGCCGGGCGAACGGATGCAGGAACGGAGACGGGGATGCCATGGCTCCTCGACGTTACGCGCTCTCGACCGGCCGGAACCGGGAGTTCGTGTCACGTCGACGGCACGCCCCACGTGTACGACTCTGCTCGATGGTGCTGCGCTGCTCCGCTGCGCTTCGCTGCTCGCTGGGCAGGTGTCACGTCGACGGCACGCCCCACGTGTACGACTCTTTGTAGAGCCGCAGGTACATGAACGTCTCCGTCTCCCGGATGCCGGGGTACGTGCGGATCGTGGTGTTGAGTACATCGATGAGGTGATCGTCGTCCTCGCACACGACCTCGGCCAGCAGGTCGTAGCTCCCTCCGGCGAGCACGACGTAGCTGACTTCGGGCATCTTGCTCAGCGCCTCGGCGACGAGGGTGGCATCACCTGACACGCGCATCGCCACCATCGCGACTCGCTGGAAGCCGAGCTTCATCGGGTCGGTGACGGCGACGATCTGCATCACGCCGTCCTCGGCCAGCTTCTGCACCCGTTGTCGCACTGCAGCTTCGGAAAGGCCGACGCGCTCGGCGATCGCCGTGTAGCTCCGGCGGCCGTCGATCTGCAATTCGGTGATGATCGAACGGTTGATGTCGTCGAGCGGGTCGGCCGCCTTGGACTTGAGACCGGCTTTCTTCTTCGCGGGCTTGGACCCGCTTGCAGCCAACGGCTTCGCGGCCGTGATGTTCTTGTCTGGGTTGGGCACCACAGCTCCCCGTGAAGTCGACAGGTCAGTCTCGCACTGCGACGGTGACGGTTCGGTGACAAGCCGGTGACACGCCGCTGGCGCGCAGATGACTTTGGAACGACGTCTTCCGCGGAACGCTGATCGAATCAACAGGGCGATGGCCTGGAGGGGTGGCGCCGATGGGGCCCCGCCCGAGGAATGAAGACGCGAAGAATGACAGGGCGATGGCTTGGAGGGGTGGCGCCGATGGGGCCCCGCCCGACGAATGAGGACGCGAAGAATGACAGGGCGATGGCCTGGAGGGGTGGTGCCGATGGGGCCCCGCCCGAGGAATGAAGACGCGAGGAATGTCAGGGCGATGGCTTGGAGGAGTGGCGCCGATGGGGCCCCGCCCGAGGAACGGAGACCCGGCGACGAAGGAGCAACGGGCGAGTCACGCAGCGGATGGGGAGGATCGGTGACAGGACCCCGCAAGGTCATTGCCCGGGGCCGCGCCGAGCCACCCGCAAGGTCATTGCCCGGGGCCGCGCGCAAGGTCATTGCCCGGGGCCGCGCCGCGCCACCCGCAAGGTCATTGCCCGGGGCCGCGCCGAGCCACCCGGTGGCCCCCTCGGCGAGCACGGGCAGACGCGGTTTGGAAGCGGGCGTATCGTTGCGCATGGCACTGAAGACCGCTCCGGTCATCGAGACGATCACCGAAGAAGACGTCGAACTCGATCCGGGAAAGCACGCCCACATCGTCGTAACCAAGCCCGGTGAGACCGCGACCGCGGTTGTCCTCGAGGCCCGCATCATGGGCACGCCGGTCGAGGCCCTGTGCGGTCACGTGTTCGTCCCGCAGCGCGATCCGTTGCAACTTCCGATCTGCCCGAAGTGCAAGGAGATCTACGACCTCATGCGCATGATGAACGAGCACCTCCACGAGACACCGGGAAGCTGAGCGCTGCTGCGAGCGCAGCCCCGTGGCCCGGCTCAGGCGATGGTGACCTCGTCGCAGAGGTACACATCTTGGATCGCGTTCAGGAGAGCGACACCCTCGGCCATCGGCCGCTGGAAGGC
>JANPDB010000554.1:0-1696 GCA_031431255.1 Acidimicrobiia bacterium
CAAGGCCACGGGCTACTGCAACGGAAAGGGCGGCTCGATGCACATCAGCTCGCTCGAGCTCGGCATGCTCGGCGCCAACGGCATCGTGGGGGCCGGCTCGCCGATCGCTGTCGGCGCGGCGTTCACCCACAAGTACCGCGACGACGGCAATGTCGCCGTGGCGTTCTTCGGCGACGGAGCGACCAACATCGGAGCCTTCCACGAGGCCGCGAACATGGCATGCGCGCTGCGGCTGCCGATCGTGTTCGCCTGCGAGAACAACGAATACGGCGAGTTCACCCCACGCGACAAGACGATGGCGATCACCGACATCGTGGATCGCGCTCAGGGCTACGGAATGCCCGGCGTCATCGTCGATGGCATGGATTCTGTCGCCGTGTACGAAGCCGCGGCGGAAGCAATCGCCCGCGCTCGTGAAGGCAAAGGGCCTACGCTGCTCGAAGCGAAGACCTACCGCTTCTACAACCACCACGGCGTACAGAACCTGGGCCTCAAGTACCGCCCCGACTCCGAAGTGGAGATCTGGAAGCAACGCGATCCGATCTTCACCCTCGAGGCGCGCCTCGCATCGCTCAACATCATGTCGGCCGAAGACGCTGCCGAAGAATGGGCCACCCAGCGCGCCGATATCGCCGATGCCATCGAGTTCGCCGAGGCGAGCCCGTTGCCGAACGCGGATCAGCTCTTGGAAGACGTCTATACGAAGATGGCGGTGGCGTGATGAGTGAGCGCACTGAGACGAGTCCGGCAATCAGCAAGCAGAGCGGTGTCGAAGTGGTCAGCTCACCAAGAAAGGTCCGGCAATCAGCGAGCAGAGCGGTGGCGTGAACATGCCTGAAGTCAGGAATCTCCCCTACGTGATGGCCTTCAATGAGGCCGTTCGACTTTGTATGCGCGAAGACGAATCGATCTTCTGTGCCGGGGAGGACATCGGTGCCTTCGGCGGCGTGTTCGGCACCTACGGCGGGCTGCAGAAGGAGTTCGGAGAGCGTCGCGTCGTCGACACGCCGATCAGCGAGCAGGCGATCATCGGCCTCGGTGTCGGCTCGTCGGTCACCGGTCTCCGCCCGATCGTGGATCTTATGTTCATGGACTTCGTCTGTGTCGCGCTCGACCAGATCGTGAACCAGGCCGCCAAGCTGAAGTACATGTTCGGCGGAAAAGCCACACTACCGCTGACCATCACCATGGCCGGTGGGGCAGGGCTTTCCGCAGCTGCCCAGCACAGCCAGAGCCTCGAGGCGCTGCTGTGCCACATCCCCGGCCTCAAGGTCGTGTACCCGTCGAACCCGTATGACATGAAGGGCCTCATGGTCTCGTGCATCCGCGAGAACAACCCGACGGTGATGGTCAAGCACAAGCGACTGCTGGGCATGACCGGCCCGGTGCCCGAAGAGCTCTACGCCATTCCGCTCGGGGTGGCCGACGTGAAGCGAACGGGCAAGGACGTGACGGTGGTGTCCTTCGGCCGCATGCTGAACGAGAGCCTCGCCGCCGCCGAGACCCTTGCCGCTGAAGGAATCGACTGCGAAGTGATCGACCCGCGAACCCTGCAGCCGTTCGACACCGCAACGGTGGTGGAGTCGGCCCGCAAGACGCATCGCGTCATCGTCGTCCATGAAGCCGTGCGCTTCGGAGGGATCGGTGCGGAAATCGCCGCGCAGATCCAAGAGGAGGCGTTCGACTATCTCGACGC
>JANPDB010000555.1:0-1536 GCA_031431255.1 Acidimicrobiia bacterium
ACAAATCGCCGACACCTCTCATGATCCTACGGGGACAGCCGCGTTCGCACGTTCGACAAGAGAGCCAACATCAAACGGCGACGTGAGCTCGTTCAGCAACCTGCGTGGTCAGCAATCGGCCAGAGCGTCCAGCGCTCGGGAGATTTCGTCATTCTGGTCGATCGCCAAGTGGCCGATTCGACTGACGAGCATTGTCGTTCGAATGGGCTGGAGGTTGTCGATTGCGCATCGCATTCTGCAATGCGATCTGCAATGCATCTGGGTGTTAGGTCGGACCGGAACCGCTCTCACGCTCGCGAAAGTCGCCGAACGCCTTGTCGCGCTCGGACAGAGCAGCCTTCACGCCCTTCTCGGCAAACGACTTCATGTAGGCGCGAGACGATGCCTGGTGGAAGCCCATGGCCTGGATGTCGGCGCCGGCCCGAAGCCCGGCCCGAATACCCATCGCTTCCATCTGGCGGTGACCGGCGCGCTTGTTCAGCGTCAGGAGATCCTTGGGAACGAGCGAGACCCGCTCGGCAACGCGGAGCACCTCGGCGTCGAGGGCGTCGATCGGGAACGACTTGTTGGCCGCGCCGCATTCGACCGCCTCGACCCCGCTGATGGCGTCGCCGGTCAGCAGCATCTCCATGCCCCGACGCATACCCATCAGCCACGGCTGCCACTGCATGTCCGGCGGCGACATCAGGCGCACCGGCGGATAGCCGATCTGCGCGTCGTCGGCCACGTAGAGAAGGTCGCAGGCGGCGGCGAGCTCGGTGCCTCCGGCGAGACAGAAGCCATGAACCTGCCCGATGATCGGCGTGGCCATGTCCCACATCTCGAACCAGTTGTTGACGACGTGACGGCTCCACCAACCGTCCTGCTTGGCGATGGTCCGCTCCACATCGTGGTTCGGCATGCCGAGGTCGTAGCCGGCACAGAAACTCTGGCCGGCCCCGCGAATGATCATCACGGAGCAGTCACGGGAACCATCGCCGTCGCGAAGCGCATCGAAGAGCGCTCCGCGCAGCGCGTCGTTCAACGCGTTGCGTTTCTCCGGACGATTCAGGGTGAAGCGCCGAACCTTCGGCAGCGGCTCGTCGATCAGCAGAACACCATCGCCCGATGACATAGCTAGGAGCGCCGACCGTAGGCGGGAAGCAGGTTCCCGTTCTCGTCATGCACGTCGAACTCGCGTGACACGTCCTCACACCACTGGATCGATCCGCTGCGCTCCATCAGGTCGGGAGCAACGGCGAGCGCCGCGATGGTCCGACCGACTCCAAGCGGAGTCTGCGCCTTCGCGAGATCCATACCCCGCGCGGCCGACGAAGCCTTGATGAACTCGGTCGCGACGCTTCCTGGGTAGAGCGACACGCAGGCGATGCCCTTGGGCTCGAGCTCGATGGCCATGTCGGCGCTCAACCGGTCGAGGCCGGCCTTGCCCGCCCCATACGACGAGCTGAAGTGGTAGCTCGATCCACCCGGAGACGACACGTTGCATATGAAGCCACCGGGTCCGGCGGCGAACAACAACGGAGCTGCGTACCATGA
>JANPDB010000556.1:0-5660 GCA_031431255.1 Acidimicrobiia bacterium
TCGCGTACTTCATCGCCTGGTCGATGGACGATGAAACCCGCCGAGCGAACACGCAATCGCTGATGCAGACGTATCACCGCGCCCTGGGCGACGCCGGTGTGACCGGCTACACCTACGCCGAGTTCGAAGACGACGTCCGACGGAACCTCCTGCTGGTGGCCATGATGGCGTCGTTCGGGGCGATCGCCGTACCCGCCAGCAATCAGCGCGGTCTCGATCTCATCGAGGCACTCGTGATGCGCACGTACGCGACCGTTGATGACCTGCGCGCATACGAGATGTTCCCCGCCTGATCTTCATCGCATCGAACCCGACCGAAATGGGTCGGCGAGCGCAACGGGGAACGGGGTAGGTTCTCGGCGTGCTCAGCGTCCGCGACGTCCACAAGTCCTACGGCGACATCAACGCCTTGCGGGGTGCGTCGCTCGATGTTGCCGCCGGGTCCATCGTGTCGCTGCTCGGACGAAACGGCGCGGGGAAGAGCACGCTGCTCTCGATCATCGCCGGGCTCGTGAAAGCCGACGCCGGTTCCGTGACCGTCGACGGAGTTGACGTTCTCGCCAATCCGAAGTCGGCGACAGGTCTCGTCGGGATCGCCCCGCAGCGAACAGGCATCTACCCGCCGCTGTCGGTTCGGGAGAACCTCGAGTTCTTCGGCGAGTTGAGCGGCCTCACCCGAGCGGATCGACGCGCCCGCGCCGACATCGTCGCCGAGCAACTCGGTCTTACCTCTCTCCTCGATCGCCGAGCCATGAAGCTGTCGGGCGGTGAGGCGCGGCGGCTCCACACCGGCTGCGCCCTCATGCATCGTCCGAAGGTGCTCATGCTCGACGAACCGACCGTCGGAGCCGACGTCACCACGCGGGTTCAGCTGATCGAGGCGGTCCGCCAACTGGCGGCCGACGGCGCCGCAGTCGTCTACACGACCCACTACCTCCCCGAGGTCGAAGCGCTCGACGCGTCGATCGTCATCATCGACGAAGGACGGGTGCTGACGTCGGGATCGCGCGCCGAGCTCATCAACGCGCATCGAGTGGCCGGCTTCGACCTCGACACCCTGACGCCGTTGACGCCAGAACTCGCCCACGAATTTGGAGCTGTCGAGTCTGGTCCCTTGCACTATCGCGTGACGGTCGATGCCCCGCTCCACGAGGTCGTGTCGCGGCTCGCCGATGCAGGGATCGGCATCGAATCCGTGAAAGCCCGCAAACCCGACCTCGAGTCGGTGTTCCTGGCGGTAACCGGGTCAACGCTTGTCGAGGAGTCGGAGTGAACGCTGTCATCGCCGTCGTGAAGCAGCAGCTCCGGATCATCCGGCGCGACCCGTGGTTCCTCTTCATCATGTTCTTGATGCCCCTCGTGGTCATGCCGCTGTTCAAGCGCACCATGGGTCTGTCCCTCCAGGCGAGCGGTTACCGCGGCGCGAGCGGTGCCGAGCAGGTTGTTCCGGGCCAAGTGGTGATGTTCGGCTTCTTCGTCGGAGGGTCCGCAGGATTTTGTCTGTTCCGCGAGCACGGATGGCAGACGTGGGACCGGTTACGCGCCTCTTCGGCGTCATCGCGTGCACTTCTGCTCGGCTTCATGGTCCCGTGGGTGGTGATCCTGACGGTGTTCCAGACAACGTTGCTCACCGTCGGCGGACTGGCGCTGGGCCTGCGTCTCAACGGGGGCTCGCCGTTCGCGGAGTTCGCTGTGGTGCTCGGCTACTCCTTGTGCGTCGTGGCACTCATCATGTTGATCAGCTCAACCCTCCGGACCGTCAACCAGGTCAACGCGTTTCAGAACGTCGGAGCGATGGCTTTCGCTGGTCTCGGCGGTGCCCTCGTGCCTCTCTCGCAGCTACCCGGCTGGGCCCGCGCCATCGGACCGTTCACACCCGCCTACTGGGCGATGAAGGGACACAACGAGGTGTTCTTGAACGCTGGCGGTCTCGGCGATGTCGCCCTACCCGTGGGCGTGTTGATGGGTGCGGCAGCCGTCATGATGGCGCTCGCAACCGTTCGTTTTCGGGTCGACGAGACCAAGCAGTTCTTCGCCTGAGGCACCGTTCGCCGAAGCAGCAGTTCAGCGCATGGTTCGCCATCCGCTCTACCGTGGGGATATGAGTGCGAGCGACACCGGAACACCCGCTGCTTCCTCCATCCGAGAGTTCGCAGGCCGGGCCCTGGCGCTCCTTCTCGGTCTTGGCGTACCAACCGGATTCCTCACCTGGCTGCTTTCATTCGACGCGATCAAGAAGCGGATCAACGGCCGACTCTGGTGTTCCGAAGCAGACCAGATCGTCTTCCAGGTGAAGGTGACAAGAAGCGGAAGCACCTCCTACTACACCGACAAGCTGGTGTGCCGAAAGGAAGGCACCGTGGTGCGCACGATCGGCAACCTGCAAATGACGGCGACGACCATCGGCATCTCGTTCGCCGTCACCGTGCTGCTGGTCGGATTACTCGTTGTCTGCCTCTTGACCTCGTCGAGGCTCCGACGCCGACGCCGGGCGCGCTGACGAGCGGCGAGGCGAACGGCGAACGGCGAACGGTCGACACGACCGTTCCCGACCACGAGCTACGGGCTATCGGCCTCGGCGAGTTCCGGCATGGAGAAGGTGAACATGCGATGCGCATGGATGCGCGCATACGACGTGCCGCTGTCGAGGAAGCTTTCCCACTCGGTGCCGTAGCGGGGCACGTAGATGTCGAGCAGGGTCTGCCGGAAGTCGCGGTTCGCCGCGGCATTCATGTCGAGCTCCTCGGCTTCGCCATGGACCGTGACCGAAAGCTCCTCCCCCGGTAGGTGGGTGGCGCTCACCGATGGGCGCTGGCGGAGGTGGCGGAAGCGCAGCGAATCCGTCGCCGAGCCGAAGTGGAACGAACCGCGGAAGAAGATGCCGTCGACCGGTCCCGCTATGGGACGACCATCGACGGTGACGGTCGCCAGCACGAGCAGCCGCATGCCGGTCAGCATCGCCACCAGCTCGACGGCGGTGAGCCGACGGTCCGGCGTGATCACATTCTGCAAATGACCCCCGGCCGCAGCGTAGGACTCGTCGAGCACTCGCTGGAGGCGAGACAGGTCGTCGGCGGTCTCGAACATTGCAGACTCCCGTCCTTCGAACGAACGCGCGCTTACATCTGGCGCAGGTCGATACCGAAGTGGTCGCGGAACGCGTCGTAGTAGGCCTCGTCGGCGGCGTCGGAGTAACCCCCCATGGCGACCCACTCGGCATCACTCATGCGGGCCCGACCCGAGATGATCTCACCGGCCCCCCAACTCACCGGCCAGCGCAACTTCGGGGAATCGGTGGTGATGGCCTCGCTGATCACCTTGCCGACTTCGAACGGATCCGTCGCATGCGACATGCCGGCGGCGTAGAACTGGAACATGCGCCGATACGCCGCGTCGTATGCCCCCGTCTGGTTCGGGGCGTCGATGTTCTTGGCGAAGATCGCACTCTTGGTAACGCCCGGCTCGACGATCACCACGCGGATACCGAACGGCGCCAGCTCCTGGGCCATGCCCTCCGAGAGTCCTTCGAAAGCCCACTTCGACGCGACGTAGGGCGACTGGGCGATCGCCGCGAAACGGCCGACAACCGAGGTGACGTTCACGATCGCCCCGCTCCGCCGCTCACGCATTCCGGGGAGAACAGCCTGGGCACAGCGAACGGCGCCGCAGAGGTTCACGTTGAGCACGTCGAGGTACATCTGCGGTGGGCATTCCTCGGCCACCGCGTTGCCGCCGACGCCGGCGTTGTTCACGAGGACGTCGACACGACCGGCCTCAGCGAGGATCTGGGCGAAGCCGGCCGCGACGGACGCGTCGTCGGCGATGTCGAGCTCGACCAGGTTCACCTCAACCCCGGCATCGGCCGACATCTGCAGAAGCTTGCCGGCCTTGTCCCGGCTGCGGACGGTGCCATAGACGGTGTGTCCCTGGGACGCAAGGTGGATCGCGGTAGCTCGGCCGATGCCGCTGTTCGCTCCGGTGACGACGGTGACGGGTGCACTCATGCCCCCGACCATACGGCGACAGGACCCGCCAAGCGAACACCAGACACCACTTCCACGCAACCCCGGCGCCCTTCAACCTTCGTGGGCCAGCTCACTCGCTCGGGCCGGCAAACACTGGAAGAACCGAAGCCTCCTGGCCCAAGCACGACAGCTGGCCCAAGCCATGACTCGTGGCCCGAGCACCACAGCTGGCCCGAGCACCACAGCGGTCGCCTGCACGACCGCTGGCCCGAGCCTGCTTCGCCCGAGCCCGCTTCGCCGTACCTTGGCCGAACGACGAGACTGGGGAACACGATGAGCCGGTATCGCTACCTCTTCTCGCCCCTCCAGTTGGGGCCGATCACCGTTCGCAACCGCGTGGTGTTCTCGGCCCACCTGACGAACTATGCCGCCGACGGACTGCCGACCGAGCAGCACGCCGCCAACAACGCGGCCAGGGCGGCAGGAGGGGCCGGACAGATCATCACCGAGGAGCACTCGACCCACCCGACGGACTGGCCGTACGAGAAGCTCATCCACGGCTTCCACCGCGAGGTCATCTCCGGCTACCGGCGGATCACCGACGCGGTGCACCGCTTCGGAACGCCGATCTTCGCCCAGATCAACCACAACGGCGGCCAGGCCTCGTCGATGTACTCCCGCCTGCCGGTCTGGGCGCCTTCCCCGGTTGCCGACCCGCTCTTCCGGGAGGTCCCCAAGGGGGTCACGACGGGTGAGATCGCCGAGATCGTCGCCGGCTACGCGCTCGTCGCCGCGCACTGCGCCGAAGGAGGATTCGATGGCGTCGAACTGCAGTGCAGCCATTCGTCGATCGTGCGGGGATTCCTGTCCGGCGCCACGAACATCCGCACCGACGCATACGGCGGCAGCCTCGACAACCGTGCACGTCTCCTCGTGGAGATCGTCGACGCCGTGCGGGACGCGATCGGGCCGACCAGGGCGCTCGGCGTGCGTCTTTGCGGCGACGAACTGATCGACGGTGGTACCACCATCGACGAAGCGGTCGCCGTGGCCAAGATCGTCGAGGCGACCGGCAAGGTCGACTACATCAACACCTCGATCGGCGTGGCCACGGCAACGCTGTTCATGATCGAAGCGTCGATGCACATCCCTCCGGGATATGCGCTGTTCATCCCGAACGCGATCCGCCGCGAGGTTGACCTCCCCGTCGTCGGGGTAGGACGATTCAAGGATCCGCTGCAGATCGAGCGGGCCCTGGCGGATGGCCACTGCGATCTCGTCGGAGCGGTACGGGCCCAGATCGCCGATCCCGATTTCGTCCGCAAGGCGCAGGCCGGCGAGCACGACGACACCCGCCTGTGCCTATCGTGCAACCAGGAATGCGTCGGGCGCATGGGACTCAACCGCTGGCTCGGATGCATCGAGAACCCCGCGGCCGGTCGTGAGGCGGAACTCGCCGAGGCCGCCGCAGTTGGATCGCCCCCCCTCGGCTCGCCTATCGCTTTCGGCCGCAAGCCCAAGCGGGTGCTCATCATCGGTGGCGGTCCGGCAGGGCTCCAGGCCGCGATCTCCGCCGCGCACCACGGACATGAGGTCGTCGTGTACGAACGCGATGCGCTTGCCGGCGGTCAGGTCCACTGGGCGGCGAGCGTGCCGAACCGTGCAGAGTTCGGCGACATGATCCGCAATCAGCTC
>JANPDB010000557.1:0-10040 GCA_031431255.1 Acidimicrobiia bacterium
GATCGTGCACCGAGATCGGCGGTGAGCGTCGAGAGGTAGAACCCCATGCCGAGAACCCCGGCGACGAAACCGAGGTCGCCGAGTGCCAACGACGGATCGAGCGGATCGGAGCGAACCACCCGTGGCCGGAAGGCCGCTTCACGGGGCGGGCGATCCGCCGCCGTAAGTCCGAATGCCTCTCCCGGCGCGACCCCGCCCCATGCCTCCAACACGACGGCCGCCTCGAGTGGGTCCTGGGTGGGACGCTCGAGGTGGCGGTCGGCGAAGTCCCAACCGAGGGTCGGGACGACGGGCTGGCTCATGACGGGTCCCTCGCCGGAAGAGCCATCGGAGCGGCTAGTGGACCGCTGCGTGGGTGTTCTGGCTCGAACGTCTCCATGACATCGAGCTCGGTGAACCGGTCGTCCATCCCGCTCTCCGGCGCCGAGACGACGGGTCGCATCCCCGTCAACTCGCCGATCAGATCGGCGTACGCGGCGAGGCAGCCCTCCTGCCCGAACGCGTGCATGACGCGCTGGCGACTCCGGACACCGAGCGACGCGGCGAGCACGGGGTCTTCGAGAAGGCGAACGACACCGGTCGCGAGCGCCTCGTAATCGCCGGGGCGGACCGTGAATCCGCAACCGCTCAGCGCTTCGGGAACACCGCCGACGGCCGTGGCGACCACGGGTCGGCCGGCCGCCATGGCCTCGAGGACGGAGATCGGGAATCCTTCGGAAATGCTCGACAACACCGAGAGCGAAGCCGTCTCGAGCGCTGCGTACGGATCGTCTGTGGGGCCGAGGAAGCGGAAACGGTCACGAAGCCCGAGGTCGAGGTGCAGCGCCACGCACTCCGCGGCATAGCGCTCGTTGCCCTCCGGCACGGGCCCGTAATGGTCGAAGCGCACGTTGGGCATCCGTTCGACCACGGACGCAGCCGCCCGGAGAAGCGTCTTCACGTCCTTCAGAGGATCGATCCGCCCCACGGTGACGACGACCGGCTCAATCGGCATCGGTGCAACCTTCGAGGGCACGAGAACACCGTTGTGGATGGTTCGGATGCGGTCCGGGTCGGCCCCGAGCGCTCGTTCCCACGCGGCGTTCGCGCTCGTCACCGGCGCGACGATGGCAGCCACCGCGTAGGTGAGGCGGGCGAGCCCACGGGCGAGGCGGGTGTGGACCCAGCGTTCCCCCGAGGACTCCCCGTCGCGGATCGCCGCCAGGTAGGCCTCCCGAACGTAGACACCGTGCTCGGAGAGCGCCACGGGGGTGCCGTGCAGTGCGTGGTGCACGACGGCGGGGATTCCCGCCCAACCAGCAGCTGTCACGATGATGAGGTCCGGGGCATCCGGCCCGGTCGGCGTCGGTGCCGAGGCCGCCTGCGCAATCCAACAGAGGGTCTGGAACAGATCGCACACGTGTTGCTCGTCGAGCACCGGAGCGACCCGGTCACCGTGATCGGCGCGGAGAACGTCACCGAGCACCGTCCGGAACGCCGACCAGGCGTCCGGGTGGCGAAGCGCAGCTCGTATCTTCTCCGGGTTGTTCCTGCACCACACGAGACCGTCGATGACCGACTGCGGGTCGCCATCCCATCCGAGCAGGCCGTGCACGAGCTCCGCGGCGAGGCCGGTTCGGAGGTTCGACCGCCGCCCCGGTCGGCGAGCCGTAACCCGTTCGGACCAGAGATCGATGTGCCCGGCCAGCCGGGTGTTGGCCGGAAGTTCGAAGACGAGGGGCCGTTTGATCCCGCCTGCGGTGATGGCGAACACGTCCCAGTCGGCGCCGGACACGCCGTTGACGACGATGTCGCACCAGGTGCTCACGCCACCATGGGCGAACGGGTAGGTCCCCTCCGTGGTGAGGAGAACCCGCGGTCGACGACCGGTCCCCGACGCACCGTCGCCCTCGGGCTGTGGCCCCTCGACGTCAGGGGTGCGAGGGTGTCGGTCGGCCATACAGAACTCCGCCGACCAGGTTAGGTCGGACGAGACGCGGAGGGCGCGACCGACGTCGCGCGGGTCACCGAGCCGAGTGGCTCAGGCGGTCTTGCGCGCCGCTTGGAGCACGTCGGTCAAGCCGACCTGATCGCCGTCAGCCTTCCACCAGCGGGTTTCGCAGCGGCTACAGGAGTGCAGCGTGAGCTGACGCTGGTTCACGGTCATGGCGATCGTGACGAGGTTGGCGATGTTGCAGAGCGGGCAGGTCATTGTGTGGTTCCTTGGACAGGCCCGGCGTGGCGGCAGGGGCGAGCGATGAGGTCCGCCGGCCGAAGAACCGTCCAAACGACGTTTCACCGATGGCGTCCAAATCCATCGGCACGAGGCGCTGCACACTTGAGCGCGGGTTCACCTTTTTGGTCCCTTCGCACCACCCGGGTGCGCCGAGTGACCTATCTGTCGGCGAGCTGCATCCCCAGGGCGACGATCGTGGTCAGATTGAAGCCGGCATGCAGGAGGATCGCCGTGGAGAGGCGCCCCGTCCGCACTCGCGCCACCGAACAGAACACTCCAACGGCAATCAGGGCGGGTAACTGAAGCAATTGCCCGTGAATCACCCCGAACCAGATCGAGCTGACGGCGATTGCCACGACGGTCGGTCGGTCCAATCGCAACGGAGCGTCCCCCGGTCCCAGGGCGCGGCGGACGCCGTTGAGCACCGCACCTCGATAGAAGAGCTCCTCGAACACGGGGGCGCCGATGACGACGAAGACGGCGAGGACGGCAAATCCGAGACCGAGGCCGCCGGTCCGATCCGTCAGTTCACGAGCCGGGCCCGACACCCGGTCGTCGTCGGCACCGGCGAGGTAATACACCACGCCGACGGCGAACTGGAGTCCGACCCCGACAACGAGGGCGGCCAGGTCGCCTGCCCGCACGGTCGTAGCGCCGACCACGAGCCGCCACGGCCTTTGGCGTCGGCGCGAAACGGCCAGGACACCGGCGAAGAGCACGGGCCATGCCGAACAGAGGGCAGCGAGGATCGGCGCGAGACCCGGCCGGAGTTTGCCTTCGTCGGTGAGGAACGGCAACGTGGCGAAAGCGACCGCCACGAACGCCCCGAACTGGAACAGCAGCAGCAGGCCGAGCTCTCCGCGGTCACGGCCCTCCGACCGCTCACTCCACGCTGGTGACGCGTCGTTCAACGAGCGGAGGTGAGTTCCGCGCTCATCCCGTGCAGGTTCGTCGACCACGACCCCAGTGTGGCCCCTCCGTCACCCTCGGCTTCGCCACCCACCTCGCCAACGACCGACGGACGGGCGCGGTCGACCGTCCAACCCGTCGGCGGGGTGAGTCGGTCGACGTGGAATCGACACAGGTCATACAGCGATGGATCCCGTTCGGCGCTGAGCGGCCCGAGAAAGACCACCCGGCTGGCCTGGTTGTACGACATGGTCGCAACCGCGTGTCGGCTACACGTCGGCCGGGCGCAGAAGCGGTGCTCGGGGTCATTCGCCGGACGCGGAACCGACACGGGACGCATCGATGGACTGAAGCCGAGCCGATACGACCCGACCTCCCGAGCGGGATGGCGCCCGGCCGCGGTGGCCAGTCGCTCGTTGCGCGGACCAAGGCCGATGCCTGCGGCGCGGAGGGTACGAGTTGCAGCGTCATCGATCGGCATGCCGTTCACGGTAACGATGAGCGTCGCTCCGACGACGGATGCTCGGTCGCCGAGTCGGCGCGCTGTCCAAGGTACCCTCCGCTGACTCCTAGGGTGCTACGTGGTGGCGAACGACGATCCCCGCTCGACCAACCCGCTCACCCCGATTCCCGCCCCGGCCCGCGCCAGTGCGTCCGAGCCCGAGGGTCGCTTTTCTCCGCGCCCGGTACCCCCGCGACCCTCGGCCGGGTCCCTGCGGGAGCGTCTGGCCACAAGCCGGCTTCAGACCGCCGCCAACGCCGCCCGCCGCCGGAACGTTCCGTGGTGGCGGCGTCGACCACCGATCTGGCTCCTCATCGTCGCCACCACGCTCGTGTTCGGTGCCGTACTCCTCCCGCGGATCGGCGACACGCCCGACGACACGTTCCCGTGGAACACGTTCGTCGAGAGGGCGTCTGGCGGTCAGGTCCGCTCCGCCGTCTTCACGAACGACACGGGCGTCGTCACCGGAGTGCTCGTCGACGGCACCGCGTTCCGCACCACCGGCCCCGCGTCGCTCTCGCCCGATGAGCGACGCGCGCTCGCAGCCGCCACCGAGCTGCGCTTCCGGGCGACGCCGTCCAACTCGATCGACCAATGGGGGCCGATCATCGCGTCACTGGTCATCGTTCTGATCGCCGTGGCGCTGCTCGTTCGCCGACGCCCCTCCGACGCGGCGAAGTCGGCGATGACGAGGTCGCCGGCAAGGCTCGGCGATGGCACGAGCAATGGGGCGTCGTCGATCACTTTTGCCGACGTAGCCGGGGCTGAGGGGGTCAAGGCGGAGCTCCGCGAGATCGTCGACGTGCTCCGCTCCCCGGAACGCTACCGGGCGATCGGCGCACGGCTGCCGAAAGGCGTGCTCCTGATCGGTTCGCCGGGCACCGGCAAGACGCTTCTGGCGCGAGCCGTTGCGGGAGAAGCGAACGTCCCGTTCCTGTCCATCTCCGGTTCGGACTTCATGGAGATGTACGTTGGCGTCGGGGCGGCGAGGGTGCGTGACCTGTTCGCCGATGCGCGACGTTCGGCACCGTGCATCGTCTTCATCGATGAGATCGATTCGGTGGGACGCAAGCGCGGCGCAGGCATCGGCGGCGGCCACGATGAACGCGAACAGACGCTGAACCAGCTGCTTGCCGAGCTCGACGGATTCACCGCATCCACGGGAATCGTGGTCCTCGGCGCAACGAACCGACCGGACGTGCTCGACGCCGCGCTCCTTCGTCCGGGCCGTTTCGACCGCCACATCGACGTGCCGCTCCCCGATCGCGACGAGCGACTCGAGATCCTTCGTGTGCATACAAATCGCCTTTCCCTCCGCTCCGATGTCGACCTCGACGATCTCGCAAGGACGACACCGGGCATGAGCGGGGCCGACCTCGCCAACCTCCTGAACGAGGCAGCGCTCTCCGCTGTGCGCCGCTCCTCCACCGAGGTCACGGCGCGCGATCTCGACATCGCCCGCGATCGGGTCATCCTCGGAGTCGAACGTCCGTCGTTCGTGCTTTCCGACGATGAACGGCGGATCACGGCGACGCACGAAAGTGGGCATGCCGTCCTCGCTGTCCTGTTGAAATCGACGGGACCGCTGCACAAGGTGACGATCGTGGCGCACGGTGCCGCGCTCGGTCTCACCATGTCACTCCCCGCGGATCGCCATCTCATGCGCCGAACCGAAGTGCTCGATCAGATCTGCCTGGCGTTCGGCGGCCGTTGCGCCGAACAACTCGTGTTCGGACAGATCAGCACCGGCGCCGCCGACGACCTCAGCCGAGCGACCGCTCTTGCCCGTCGAATGGTTCGCGAGTGGGGCATGAGCAAACGCATTGGACCCATGGCGTGGCGACCAGACGAGCACGTGTTCCTCGGGGAGCAGATCTCGCGCAGCCGAGACGAATCGGAGGCGACGGCACGACTCGTCGACGAGGAGATACGGGCGATTCTCGAAGAGCAGGAACAGCGAGCCGCCGCGCTGCTTTCCCAGCATCGGCGGGCGCTCGACTCCGTTGCGCGTCAGCTCGGCGAGCACGAGACCATGAGCGGTGAACGCGTTCGGAGGATCGTCACCGGCGGGACGCTGGCGGTTTCGGAGAAGCCGCCAGCCGGTCCCGGCGCCGCTCCATCGGCCTAGCCTTCGCCGGTCGGTCGGACGGCCATCGCTCAGCGAAGCGGGATCGCCCCGCCCACGGACGTGCCAAGTTTCGCGGTCCCGATCCGGGGCGAGGCCGCACGAGACCGGGTTTCCGGGACCGTCGGCCCGATCGTGGTCGAAGAGGAGGTCGACGTCGTGGTCACGGCCGTCGACGAGGCCAGCGTCGTCGCGGTCGAGTCGGCGGGAACGGTCCGCGATGTCGTGCTCGCGGGAACCGCCGCCACTACTGCTCGCGTGGTGGTCGGTGTGGGGGAAACCAGCGCGAGGGAGTCGGGCGGATTCGGTGGAAGCGTGCCTGACACCGCCGTGTCCGACGTGTCGCTGAGGCTGTCCTCGGTCGGGAGCGGGTCCACGAAGGGTCGGTCGCCGGGCCGGTCGATCAACTGGATCGACCGTTCGACGATGATCGGCGTGCCGGGCGACGAGACGACCAACGAGCGGCCGGTGACAGCGACGTAGTCGCCTAGGCGTAGATCGAGACGTGACGACGGACCGACGACGAAGTTCCGCGTGGTCGAAACCGGCGTCGTTCCGTCCGGCCCCAGCGTCCGCAGCGAGACCACCGCATTCGTATCGGTCGGGTTCAGCAACGACAGCGTGTCCGATCGTGTTGCCGATGACTCGACGTCGGGAAGGATCCACGTCTCCGCCGGAGCGACGACACCGGGCGAGGATGCGAACCCTCGACGGAACTTGCCACGAGCGTCGACGCTACGTTCGACCACGATGTCCGTGCCATCGTCGGTCGTCACCACAACGCTGTAGCCGGTGTTCCGGGCGATCCTCGACTCCGACCCGGGAATGAGCTCGGCCACGTCCATGGGCGGGATGTCGATTTCGAACGGCTCCACGCCGGCGACGCCGTCGATCAGCACATCGATCACGGCGGTGACCGTTTGACGTGTCGGGTTGAACAGCGCATAGCGCTCCTGCAGAACGGACGAGGTGCGACCGGAGGCGAAGTACCACGTCGGGCTGGCAGCACCAGTGGCCGGACTGATGGTGACACCCTTCTCGGTGCCGGACCCGTCGAATGCGGTAATGCGTTCGACAACAACGCGACCAATACGTGCACGTACGATCGCGGCCACACGTTTCCGACGACGAACGAATGCGCCGACATCGATCTGCTGCACGCTCTGCGCGGCGATGGAGATCCCTTGCAGCGCCGCGGGAAGGGCCGCGCCACGCTCCGTCACGAAGCGGACATCGAGAAGCGCGTCCTCGGGGAAGGGATTGAACACCGAGAGCGTGGTGGTCGCGTCGATCGTCGTCGCGCCGTCGGCGGTGATCCAACGAGCGCCGGCGTCCGACGTGCACAGCGCGCTTGCCCCTCCGTAGGGGCCGCTGATCCGGTGCTCGGCCGCCACCCCGCCGGCATCGAACTCCACGAGGGCGGCGATCGCACCGCCGGCGACGGACGGCGGTGCCGCCACATCGACCCTGCTGTTCCCGCCGGCGAGAAGGGGCTCGACGATCGGCTCGCGACCGATCTCCTCCGCGTACCAGGTGATCCGACCGGGAACCTCGATGTCGTTGAGGTTGGCGATCGTCACCGTCAGATCAGGGAGGTTTTCCGTGGTGGTCCGTCCGGATGCACAGAACCAGGTCGAAGCACCTGACCCGAGGGGGGTGGCCGCGGGGTTCACCGATGCGATGCGAGCGGGCGGGGCATCGTCGGGCCGGTCGACGAGTCGGTCCACGGCGACCGGCCCGGCGAGGACGGCCGCCAATCCGGCGATCGCGATCGGTCGGCGCCAGCGGGCGACAAGGGTCTTCATGGCCGGCGCCTTCTGTTCCCGGGGCCTCGGGCTACGGTCGGACGATCGGGTGGATGCTGGTCGGTATCGACGCCTTGCCGGTCGGCGTCAGCGCGTCGAGAGGAGAACCGGCTCCACAGTTCGTCGGCAAGAGAGCCATCGGCGGGCAGATCGTCGGGCTCGTCGGACAATCCTGACGACGACGTCGCCGCAGTGGGCGTGACGGTGGAGCGGACGTGGACGAAGTCGTCGTCAGCGAACTCGTCGTCGACGAAGGCCAACGCCAACGCGTCGAAGTCGCCGTAGGTGTCCCCCGTGGCGTCCACGTCGGGGAGAAGGCCGGGCCGATGCGCCACTAGCCGTTGGCGCCGGTGACGATCGATCACGATGACGAGAAGCGCACCAGTCCACGCCAGTGCTGCGGCAAGCAGCGCAAGGTTGACGCTCCACGGTCTCGAGGGACGCAGCGTGGCCTCCCCCGTGGTCGGAGCCTCGAAGCCGCTGAACGGTGCCCCCACCCTCTCGACGCCGCCGGCATCGATCAGACCGCGTAGCCGAACCGGACGTACGGATGAAGTTCCGACGGTGAGGCGCCAGTAGGGACTCGCCGGGAGGGATGCGATGACCTCGGCCTCGGCTTCGAGGAATCCGTCGAACGAGCTCGACGGTGGACGGAGGCGAAGCCGGTCGAGGGGCACGGCGTCTGCGGTGACCGTCGGAGTCGCGACGACGGACGACGGTAGGAGCGCGTTCGAGGCTCCGGCCGTGTTCACCGTCCCGTCGCGTTCGAGGCCCGGCGAGGTCAATGGGGACCAGACTGCGGGAACCCAGGCATCGTTCTCGTAGACGATGAGGTCCGTCCCACTGTCGACGGCGCGGAGGTCGAGCTGCTCGAGGAGCGATTGGCGGAGGTCGGACGGAGCGGCGATTCGAGGGCCGTCGACGCGATCACGTTCGACGAGCACGACGTAGCGGATCCCGAGAGGCGCCAACTCCGCCCCGAGCCGGGTCGTCGCACCGAGACGGGCCAGCGCCAGCGCGTCAGCGAAGGAACGGGTCCGGGCGGTTTCGTTGACGACCCACTGGTCGGCAATCGTGGGGAGCCCGTCCCGGGTGATCGTCACACCGAGCCTGGCAGAGAGCCGAAGCGGTGTTCCCGGCAGCACGAGCGGGTCCCCGAGGAACGCCACGCGGAAACCGCCGTCCTGGAGTCCGCGCATCCAGCCGAGCTTGTCGACAGGGGCGCGTGTCGGGCGACCCCACCGACCGCCGGCCGACGCGGCAACGATCGGAAGTGCGGACAGGCCGACCGACAGCAGCCCGACGGCGGCGAAAGCCTGTCGCCATCCGAACCCTCGTCGACGCACCTCACCGACCAGCGCGCCGAGGCCCTCACCGGACAACCGGGCGATGGCGTACGCGGCGGGCAGAAGCGTGAGGGCGGGACCCGGCATCACGGGAGGAAGCCAGCCCCGACCGGCGAGCCACGCCAGCAGCACGCTGCCCACGACGACGATCCAGTAGCGGATGGCGAGCAGGAATCGGTCGCCGTCGGCCACGAAGAGAACGAAGACGGCGGCGAGCACGAAAAGCCCTGCGAGCACGGCGGTGCCGATGGGGCCGTGGTGGCCGGTCTGCAGGCGGAGGAGTTGGTCGATCCGCAGCGTGGATGCCTGGGCTGCAGGACCGCCGGTGAACGACCATCCGGCGGCGCCCGAGCGGCCGAGCGAGACGACCCAGGGGGCAAGGAGGACGAGAGCGACGAGCCCGACGAGCAGTCCACGCCCGACGATGCGACGAAGGACGGCGGCGCCAGTGGTGAGGAGGGCCGCGAGGCCGAAGAGCAGGACCGCCTGGATCCAGACGATCGAGAACGTGGGCTCCAGGGCGATGCCGACCGCGAGCACGAGAGCAGGTCGGACGATCGGTGCTACGGCAGCGAGGCGCGGACTCCAACGAGTTGTCGATGCGGTTTCGGTCTCGATGTTCCCCGCGTTGGCGAGCGGACGTCGCTTTTCGAGTTGTGCGGGGATGGCGGCGCGTCCGTAAAGGAGCCGTTCGAGTGGACGGAACAGCCAGGGGAGCAACGCGAAGCCCCACAGCGCACCTCGCTCACCAGCCGAGAGGGCATCGAACGGGATCGGCACGAGTAGGTACACGACAACGGCAGCGAGAGCGACCCCACTGCGATGGGCCACCGGCCGGCCAGCCGGGTCGGTGGTGCCGGTCGAGCGGTACATCCCGAGGGCACCCATCGCCAGCGGCGCCAGGCCGAGCAGCGTGCCGACGATGCCCGTTGCGCCGAACGTCACCGTGGACGCGATAGCCAACAGGGCCACTCCCGGCGAGGTCGGCCCGAAATGCCCGAGCCCCGTCTCCTGCCACCCCGACAGAACGAGGCGCCAGAGGTCGCCGACGGGTGGCAGCGCGATGAGCCGGCCACCCCGTCCAATCCCCGACCCGATCAGCCCGCGAGACCCGAACACGACAACGGCCACAACGAAG
>JANPDB010000558.1:0-5526 GCA_031431255.1 Acidimicrobiia bacterium
CCCGGCACGAGCCCGGCGGGATCGATCAGATCGCCGAGGTCCGTCAACGCAACCCCATTGGCGAGTTGCGCCGCGACCGGGGCGAACACGTCGCGTCCGGCAAAGGTCACGCCCGGCGCGCTGAGGTGGAACTCGGCATTGTTCAGGTGCACGGCCCGAG
The DNA here is from genome assembly GCA_031431255.1 of Acidimicrobiia bacterium. Taxonomy (GTDB): domain Bacteria; phylum Actinomycetota; class Acidimicrobiia; order Acidimicrobiales; family JANYDT01; genus JANLQX01. The sequence goes on from JANPDB010000558.1 coordinate 161, forward strand.
TCGCACCACCGAGGAAGGCGACGGCCGGGGCGAGCAGTCCGTTGTCGGGCCCGACGAACGTCATCGGACCCGCCTCGACGGCGATCGCCCGACGAGACGTGCCGACGCCCGGGTCGACGATCGCCAGGACCACACCGTCGGCCAGATATTGCACCGCCCGCACCAGGGTCAGCGACCCGGCCCGCACGTCGTGCGCCGGGACGTCGTGGCTGACATCGATGACGATGGCACTCGGAGCGAGCTGACGGATGACGGATCGACAGACGCCCACGAACTCGTCGGTGAGGCCGTAGTCGGTGAGGAACGAGATGGTCGGGGTCATTGAGGAGTTCGGCGACATGGGTACCTCCGAGGATAAGTGGCTTCCCTCGGGCGGAGCGGCGGCAGCGGGCACCCTGGCGGAACCGTCCGGACCGCTGGGGCCGCCGATTCGGTCAGCGCTTCACGGTCGTCCTCGCCGCAGGTCGCCGCACCGTCGTCTTGGTCTTCGCGCGTTTGCTCGTCTTCACCGGAGACTTCGTCGCGTTGACGGTGGCCTGCTTCGGCGACGCCGCGACGTTCGCCACCGCCTTCGGCTTCGGGCCGAGTTCGACGCCGTCGTCAGCCAGGAGCCACACATGATCGACCCTCCAGCACCTCCCGGCGGAATCCTCGTTCGGGTCAATGCGGAACTCGTTGACCCGGCCACCCCATGGCGTGCCGTCCACGCCGAGGGAACCGATCCCGGTGTCGCGAAGGTCGAACGAGACCGTGGCCTCGTTGTTGTACATGACGATGTCCTTCGAAACATGGCGTCGATTGGCCGCATCGCGCCAAACCACCCGCATGTTCATTCCTCCGCCCGAGCCGAACTCCAAGGAGAGCGGACCGTCCTGGCGAAGCGCGACCACGAGCCGGTGGAACCGGTCGGCATCGATGAACCCGGACGGAAGTCGCAGAGTGAACGCGGCATCACCGGTCTCGGCCTTCGTCGGCGCGTTGCAGGCCGAGAGGACACCTCCGGCAATCGCCGATGAGGCAACACCGGAGGTGACCGCGTCGGAACCGTCGAAGTCCCACGCATTGCCGGCCCAGGTCGCGTAGTCGAGGGCGTCGTTCGGGACCGTCGGGGCGGCGCGGTCCGTGCGTTCGGTGAGCGCCGTGTCGCCCTTCGGAGCCAGACGTACCCAGTCCAGATCGACAGATCCCGCACCGACAGGGAACAGCAGGCGCAGACCGACGATCGATCCGGCCCACGGTGCGGAGAGGGCGGGATCGGTCGTCGCCGGCGACAGGCCGATCGAATAGACCGTCTGCTCCGGGGAGGCGGAAAAGAGCGTTCCGCCCTGACAGCCCGCATTCGCCGCTGCACAGGTGTGCCACAAGGCGATCACCGGTTGGGCGCGACTCACCCGCATGGCCAGCCCGAGACGCCCGAACTTCGACGCGTCAATCGGGTTGATCACGCCTTCGCGTCCGACCGGGATGCCGCCGGGTACCCCGGGCCAAAGCAGCGATACCCACCCGGCGCCGTCGAGATCGATTCGCAGCGCACCACCGTCGATCGCCGCCCTGGCCGCCCGGATCGTGAGATTTCGGGAGATCGGCACATCTTCGGCGTTCCCGTAATCGAGCGCGTCACCGAAGCGCTCCACAAAGAAATCGGCATCGGGCCCAGTGGCACGCGCTGCGCCCGGCGGAACAACGATCCCCGCCATCAGTCCCAGCGCGCCGAGCGTCCGAGACAGCGTCGCTCTCCTACCCAAGCTCGCCAGCCCTCCTGGTCGCTGCCGCGACTGCTTCGATGAAGGCGCTCCGAACACCAGCCGATTCGAGCGCTCGTAGGCCGGCGGCGGTCGTGCCACCGGGCGAGGTCACGTTGGCGCGCAATTGCGCAGCCTGGTCGCCGGACTCGACAAGCAGGCGGCCGGCACCGGCGATCGTCTGATGGGCGAGCGTCACCGCGACTGCTCGGGGTAGTCCTTGGGCCACACCACCGTCGACAAGGGCCTCGGCGACGAGGAAGAGGTACGCCGGACCGGATCCCGACAGGCCGGTGACCGCGTCGAGGAGCTTTTCGTCGACTCGCTCGACCAACCCGACCGCGCCGAGGATGCCGGCTGCCCAGTCGAGATCGTCATCGGACGCATGGCGGCCCGGGGCGATCGCGGACGCGCCGACCCCGACGAGTGCCGGGGTGTTCGGCATCGATCGGACCACTGGGGTCTGTGCGCCCAACGCCGCCTCGATCGTGGCCGTGGTGACGCCCGCCGCAATCGACAGGACTCGGCCAACCCGGCCGGAAAGCGCGCGGCAGACGTCGGCGACAGTACCGGGCTTCACCGCGATCAGCGCATCGAAGGTCTTCGGATCAAGCGCACAGTGCTCGAGCCCCGACGCCGTAAGGACGCCATGCGTCGTGGCGAGGGCGGCCGCACGGGAGCTGTCCGGTTCGACGACGAGAAACTCCGCGGCAGACATCCGCCCGGAACCGATCAGACCGGCGATCAGCGCCTCCCCCATCTTTCCGCCACCGACAACCACCAGCCTCGTCATGGTCAGCAACCCTAGTGGCGTGTCGCCGAATTGAGTTGGGCGGCTTCCGAGTCAGCTTCGTCGAGGGCAAGGACGCAAGAGGCCGCCGCCATCGACGAAGCTGGCCGCAAGGCGCCCCCGCGAACTAGGCGACACGCCACTCGGCTGCGGGCCCCGGCTCGATCGGAACGATCGTTTCGGCGGGAAAAGAGAAAGTCCGGAGGCTGCACCGCGTGGTTCGCACTTCCCCGAACGAACCATGCAGCAGACGCCACCGGACTTCCTGTGCAATGAAACATATCGATCGTCATCCCACGACGCAAACAGATCCTCGGACATTCGCTGAAGAGGTGGATCGGAAGCATCCAACCCACCGTTCGTGCCTCACGAAGCGAAGCGCGCCGGGAAGCCGAGACGAGCGGCCGTCGGGAAGCATTCCTCGCTGGCCGCGTAGACCGATCCCAGCAACCGGTCGAGTTCGGCGCTCCCGCCGGCGAGAAGGCCCTGGAGTGGGACGACACCGCTGAGATAGGTCGCGTCCTCCGGCCCGATCGAGAAGCGCAGGTCGTAGAGCCGGGCGTTGGCCCGCAACAGGTATTCGTACAACGCTCCGACGTTCTCTTCGGGTGTCGGCAGGAAGTAGGACTCGAAGTGCAGGGTCCGCTCACGAACCGTGAACCAGACGGTGGTAACGGTCTTGGACTCACTGCGTGTCCGCACGTACCACCGGTCGATGTCGGCATCACGCTCGACGCTCGTGACGACGGGATGATCGCCCCGGAGTGCGTCGGTCCACGACGTGAGGAGGGCGATGGCATCCGCCCGGAAATGATCCGGGAGAAGTCCGTCGTCGGGCACTGCGGACTCGCTCACGCGCACTGCACGAGCGACCGCATCGACAGGTCGGCGTAGAGCCGGCGCAGACGTGCTGCCGTGGTGCTCCATGCGTACTGCCTCGAACGGAGCGCCCCGGCCGCGCCGATCATCGCGCCGAGTTCGGGATCATCGAGGAAAGTATCGATCCGCCGTGCCCACGCCTGCGGATCGCGGCCGTCGACGAGGTAGCCGGTCAACCCGTCGTCGACGATGGTGACCAAACCCCCGACATTGGCGGCGATGACAGGAACACCACACGCGCTGGCTTCGAGGGCGACCAGACCGAAGGACTCCGAGCGGCTCGGCACCAGCACGGCGTCGGCGGCCCGGTAGTAGGTGCTCAAAAGATGGTGCGGCTTCGGGGTGACCCACCGCAGACGCTCGGCGACACCGAGCCGACCGGCCAACACGTGCAGTTCGTCGACGTAGCGCTGCCCGTCGAGGCCGCTCGGCCCGCCGCAGAGCAGCAGGGTGGCGTTGCGATGGCGCGACGCGGCCAGGGATTCGATGGCGAGGTCGGCGCCTTTGAGACCCTGCAGCCGACCGACGAACAGCAGCAAGGGTGCGTCGTCGAGTTTCAACGCAGCACGGGCCCCAGCGCGGCTGCCCGGGGAGAAGAACGCGTGGTCGACCCCCAGCGGGACTTCTTCGATGCGAGTGGGGTCGGCACCATAGAGACGGACGAGCTGCTCGGCCTCGACCGTGGTGTTCGCCAGGATCACGTCGCTGCAGCCGATCGCCGCGGCCTCCGAAAGCGCCCGGTCCTCCGGCTCGGGATCGTTCGTTTCCGATTTGACCCGAGCGAGCGTGTGGAAGGTGATGGCCAGCGGCACATCGAGGGCGTGCTTGAGCAGATGCCCGGCCTCCGCCGACAGCCAATAGTTGGCGTGCAGGACGTCGGCTCGAATCCCCTCGGCGGCCATGCGCGCTTCGACCGCTGCGGCGAACACCGGGACGAGAGGACGCAGGTCTTCCTTCGCCACCGGTGCCATCGGGCCGGACACGATGTGGTGCACCCGAAAGCCCGGCTCCACGGCGATGACGGCCGGATCGAGCGGGGATGTTGCCCGGGTCATCACGTCGCACTCCACCCCGGCACGTGCCAGCGCAGTGGACAGCTCACGAACGTAGACGTTCATGCCGCCACCGTCGCCGGTGCCGGGCTGTGTGAGCGGGGACGTGTGAAAGGAAAGGACGACGACGCGCATGCCTTGGTCGAGCCTGGGGGTAAGAGCCGGTGCGCGGTCCCGACAAACTGCGTCGCGACCGCCCGACAAACCGAGATAAGAGAACCGAACCGTAGCCCGGCCACCGTCTTACAACGTCACGGCCGTCCTGCGTGTTCCCGCGTGACCGCAGTCGGCGCTCAGCGCGACGATTCGCCCGAGCCACCGCCTACGGCCAGGTTCTCCGCCTGGAACGACCGTAGGATCTGCAGGAGCGCCCGCTTCTGGGAGTCGGTCAGTGACGCCTCGTCCTGGATCACCGCGGCCAGATCCGGATCTCCTGGCTCCTTCTCCTCGAGGATGCCAGCTTGCACGTAGAGCGTCTCGGCGGAGATCCGCAGGGCTTTGGCGAGCTGTTGGAGGATCTCCGCCGACGGCTTGCGAAGGCCGCGCTCGATCTGGCTCAGGTAAGGATTGGAGATGTCGGCCATGTCGGACAGCTTCCGCAGTGACAGCCGAGCCACGCGACGCTGCTCGCGGATGAAACTGCCGAGGCTGATCGGGCCGAGCCGCAATTCATCCCGCAAGCCACTCTGCTCCTCCTCGTCGCTCGGCCCCTGTCCACCGGCCTCTTGGGTCTTCATCAGCCGATTCAGCAGCTACCGCAGGAGACGGTCGACGCTGCTCCGACCGGTCTTGTAGCGCTGCACGAGCTCGCCCTGGATCGCGTCATAGATCTCGTGAAGGCGACGCCGCTCGCCGCTGACATCGCGTTCGAGCTGGATCAGCGATTCGGTGAGGAAGGCGAGC
>JANPDB010000559.1:0-2778 GCA_031431255.1 Acidimicrobiia bacterium
TCGCGCCTCGACGAGCGCGATCGCGGTGTCGAGTGCATCCTGGCGCGGATCACGAACCTCTGGCCCCACCGGACGGATGTCCTCGACGTCGACGCCGTCGACCTCCCGAAGCTCTCGCGTGAGCAGATCCAGGACCGTGGCGTCGGGAAGATCCACCAGGAGCTCGTCGATCGCTTTGCCGGCACCCCGTTCGAGGATGTCGATGCCCACGAGGTCACCGCCAACCGCGCCGATGCGACTCGCCACCTGACCGAGTGCTCCGGGGCGGTCGGGGAGCCAGATGCGGACAACGAAGATCATCCTCGGCCGATCAGTCGAGCGCGCCGCCGCACCGCGCGATCCCGATTGCCAGGCCCTTTGCAGGCCAACTCAGGCGCTTACTGAAATTGCGCCGACGAGAACCGACGAAGCGTGCGGGTTCGACGGCGTGGGGACAGAGGTGCGCACGACCGCCGGCGCGGGCTCGCCGACCGACTCGTCCGACGCCTTCTTCGGCGCGTAGGCGTTGACGTACTCCTGACCGGAGAGCTCGCGGAGCTCGAACATGATCTCGTCGGTGATCTGACGAAGTGCCAGCGGATCGTCGCGGCGGGTGTCGAAACGGGTGAAATCGAGCGGGCGGGAGAACTTGATGGTGATCGGGGAACCGAAGTTCGGCTTCACCTGACCGATCGGCTGCGCCTCGCGAGTGCCGATCATGGCTACGGCGATGACCGGAGCGTGGCAGTCCAGTGCCAGGCGTGCGACCCCGGTGCGTCCCTTGTAGAGACGGCCGTCGGGCGAACGGGTGCCTTCGGGATAGATGCCGAAGACCCCGTCAGCGAGGAGCACTTCCTTGGCCGCGTCGAGCGCACGCTGTGATGCCGCACCGCCGCCCCTCTTGACCGGGATCTGACCCATCATCTTGAAGAACCACGCGGTCTTGCGCTGCTCGAAGTACTCGGCTTTGGCCACAAAGGTAACTCGACGTTTCAGGACGAGTGGCAGGAAGATGGAATCGGAGAACGACAGATGGTTGCTGGCCAGGATCACGGGACCGCCCGTCGGCACGTGCTCGATGCCTTCGACTCGCACCTTGAAGAGCAAACGCAGGACGGGCCCGAGAATCGCCTTCATGATCCGATATGCCATGTAGTCGATTCTACGCCGGTCGATTGTGTTCTCGTGGGGTGGACGGCAGATGTCACTGGCCGTTCATCGATCCGACACACTCGTTTGCACGTCGTTCTCCAAGCCCGGAAGACGGCATCGATTCCCGAAGCGTTCTTCCGTTCAAGGGGACGGGTTTGGAGAACATCGCTGCTCATCCCTACCGTGTGGGAAATGGAGCGGCGACTGACCCAACGAGGCCGCGAACGTCGTGCGACGCTCATGCGGGCCGCCGCCCGGCGATTCGCCGAGCAGGGGTACCACCAAACTGCAGTATCGGAAATCGTGGACGAACTCGCCGTCGGCAAGGGCGTTTTCTACTGGTACTTCGATTCCAAGGACGAACTGTTCTGCGAAATCCTCCGCGATGCCCAGTTGTCGTTGCGTCGACGCCAGCAGCAGACCATCGGCGCGAATGACGACCCGCTCGACAAGATCTCGCTCGGCATGCTGGCAACGATGCGCTGGCTCGACGAGAACCGCCACATGTTCAACCTGTTCCAGTTCGCGGCGACCGAGGTCGCCTTCGCGCCGGTGCTCCGCCAGGGCGCTGATCTGGCGGCCGCGGACATCAGCAAGCACGTCAAGGCGGCAATGCTCGCCGGTCGCATTCCGGACGGCGATCCGGAACTGCTCACCCATGCGATCATCGGCGTCACGAACGAACTCTCCCGACGGTTCGTGCAGACGCGCCGTCAAGATCCTGACGCCGTGGCGGCGGCCGCCAACGCGTTTCTCCTGTCCGGCCTCCTCGGCACGACGAGCGAGTCGATCGCGCTCAGCCCGTGAGGCCCGCCAGGGGCGTGCTCAGGCCGTGACCGCGGCTTCGACGCGGTGCTTGAGCTCGCGAAGCGCCGTGGTGATGATCTTTCCCTCGGCCCGACGCTTGACGAAGCCCGGGATCGGCACGACGAGGTCGACGGTGAGGTGGTAGATCACGTCGGTCGAACCGTCGGCCAGCTCGACGAATGTGTAGCTGCCTTCGAGCGCCCGCATGATGTCGCCCTCGACGAGCGTCCACGAGATCACGTCGGAGCTCTCGCTGTACGTGTAGCCGAGGAGGTACCCCGCGCTTCGTCCCATGGCGGCGGCGCGGAAGGCCACACGGGTTCCCCGGCCCTGCTCGTCCCGTTCGATCACGATGGCGGCCTTGATGTCGGGTGCCCACTCCGGATAGCGCTCGAAATCGAGGATTGTCTCGATACAGCGATCGATCGAGGCACCGATGTTGAGGTGTTCCGTGGTCTGCTCGGACATGGTGTGTTCTCCGCACTCGGCATCATGGCGCCCGCCGATGGGCGGGCGACGTACGGCGCCGAGCGTAGCTTTCTCGTCCGCACCATCGAGGTCGCCCGCCACAACCGGTCCACCGGTCCTCCGGAGCGCACCTCCGCCCAACGCAAGTGGGCGACCCGTCACTCGCGTCGGGCGAACGGGGGTCGACCCGCCTCGAGGCCGCGCAGGGTGACCCCTAGGCGATCGGCGAGGACGTCGTAGGAGAACTCGGCGACGCACCGGGCGCGACCGGCGAGGGAGAACGCACGGCGCTTGTACGGGTCGGCCAGGAGACCGGCAATGGCTGCCGCCGACTCGTCGACCGAGCGGGGTGAGACCACGAGTCCGGTCACC
>JANPDB010000560.1:0-1619 GCA_031431255.1 Acidimicrobiia bacterium
GTCCGGCGATCGCATCGTGGCGGTCATACCCCCGTCGGCGCAGTCCGCACCGGCCCCTGAAGCGAAGGTCATCGACGCCACCGGCTGCACGGTGATGCCGGGCTTGATCGACGCCCACACCCACGTGACCCTCGGCGAGCCGGCGTCGAACGACGAACTGTTCTTCCGGCGCGAACCCGCAAGCGCAGCGATCATCGCGGCGGCCAATGTTCGCAAGCTGCTTTTGGCTGGGGTCACATCGTTCCTTGATGCCGACGGCCTCTACGGCATCGGCCCGGCATTGCGCGACTGCATCAATGCCGGGATCATTCCGGGCCCGACGATGAAGTCCGGTCATCATGCGCTCATGACGGCGGTCGGTGGCACGGCTGGTCGGCTGATTCCCGATGAAGGCACGGCGGGTTACGCCGAAGTTGTGCACGACCGTGACGACATGGTGCGTGCGGTCCGGCGGCAGATCAAAGAGGGAGCCGATTGCATCAAGGTGCATGTGACCGGCTCGGTTCCGAGCCGCCGCGGCGAACTGTGCGTGTGGAAGCGCAGCGAGCTCCAAGTCGTGTGCGAAACCGCGCACGAACTCGGCGCCTGGGTGCTCGGACACTGCCGCAGTCAGGAGTCCACGTTGCTCGCCGCCCAGACCGGGATCGATGTGATCTACCACGGGTCGTACCTCGACGAAGCGTGTATCGACGCGATGCTCAAGGCCGGTTCGCTGCTGGTTCCCACGTGGACGTTCCTGGCCAACCTCGCCGACTACGGCGCCAAGGCCGGTGCCGGTGCGATGGCTCTCGACTGGTTCGCCAGCGAGATCGAAGCAACGGCCAAGATGACCCGCGTCGCCTACGACAGCGGTGTGCCGATTGCATGTGGAACCGAGACCGGGTTCAGTGTGACGCCGATCGGTGAGTGGCATGCCCGAGAGATGGAAGTGTTTGTCCACCAGATGGGCATGACGCCGCTAGAGGCCATCACCTGCGGGACCCGCAACGGTGCCATCGCTACCCGCGAGCAGGGCGAGACCGGCGTTGTGGAGGTCGGTATGCGCGCCGATCTTCTTGTGGTTGACGGTGATCCGTCGGAGGACATCGCAATCCTGCAGGATCGGTCGAAGCTCCGTCACGTGATCTGTCGCGGTGAAGACGTCGATCTGACCCCTATTCCCGGGCGCCGTGATCTGCCGGGAGAACGCTCGATGTCATGGACCGCAGTCCCGTTGACGCAGGCGGTCGCCCGATCATGAGTGCGCCTATCGCTCTCGTGACAGGCGCTGGGCGCGGACTCGGGTTGGCCATCGCCGATCGTCTGCGAGCTGACGGATTTGAAACGATCGGGCTCGATATCGACGGTGCCGACGGTGCCGACGGCACCGTGGCATGCGACGTCACCGATCCCGCAGCGGTCGAAGCGCTCATTGCGTCGCTTTCGTCCGCTCCGTCCGCTGTCGTGAACAACGCCGGGGTTGTTCGTTTCGGTTCGTTGCTCGATGTGAGCGACATCGATTTCCGCCGAGTTGTCGATGTGAACCTCACCGGCACCTTCACCGTCGCCCGCCTGGCCGCTCGCCGCATGGTTGCCGAGGGCATGCTCGGCTCGATCGTCAACATCACGTCGATCAACGG
>JANPDB010000561.1:0-5592 GCA_031431255.1 Acidimicrobiia bacterium
CGTCGTGTGGAACCTCACCCTGCTGTGTGACCCCCACCACCACTTCCTCCACGACAACAACCTCTACATCGACCGACAACCCGGCCAACCCACCCTCATCCGCCGCAAAACCGACGGATCCCTCTACGCCGGACCATGAACAAACCAACGAACAGTCGGCGCTAGCTGCGCAACCGGGGAACGGAAGTGCGCATCGAAGTGCCGGGGAATCGGAAGCAACTTTACCCGTTGGCCGCGCTGGGACCGTGGCCCCGTGCCGTCGGCGTCTCCTTCGAGTTCCGTCAGGCCGACGACACGGGATAGGACCGGGGCGAGCTCATCGTGGCCGCGGCGATGGTTTGCTTCGAACGTTGGGGGTGCCGTACGTCCGACTCAGCACGACGCGTCAGATACGCAAGCCCGCCCACCTAGCGACGTTGGCCAGTACCGGTCCGGGGTGGTCGTAGGACTCGACGAGGAGGCGGTGGTAGAGACATTCCTCGGCCGACCGAAGCACTACGTCAGGATGCTCCGACCGGTACCTCGTGGCCTCTTCCTCAGTGATCTGCGCGCGTAACAATCGGGGCAGCAGATCGGCGGTGCCGCTTCCTTCGTCGAACTGCTCCTTGCGGCGCCACACGATCTCCGACGGAAGCATGTCTTCGAACGCCTTGCGCAACACCCACTTCTCCACGATGGGATCGCCGGCAAGCTTGAGCGACACCGGAATCCGCTGTGCGAGTTCCACCATCCGTAGGTCGAGGAATGGGACCCGCCCTTCGATGGAGTGAAGCATCGTGAGCCGATCGGCCCGCTGCAGGTTGATGTCGTGGAGCGTGGTCACGGTGCGCCGCAGCTCCGAATGAAGCGTCACGGGATCGGTGATCGAACGGTGGTAGGTGTAGCCGGCGAACAGTTCGTCGGCACCTTCACCGGTGAGGATCACCTTCGTGTGCTGCGCGGCGAGCCGAGCGGTGAAGAAGGTCGGCACGGCGCTGCGCACGAGATCCTGATCGAAGCTCTCCAGGCTGTGGATGATCGCCGGAAGTGCGGGGAGCACCTCGGCTTCGGTGATGACGTATTCGTGGTGGATCGTGCCGAGGTGGTCGGAAACGAGACGGGCTGCGGCCAGGTCAGTGGAGCCTTCGACGCCGACGGAGAACGTGTGCAGCTCACCGAGATGCTGTTTGGCCACTGCGGCAATGATGCTCGAATCGAGCCCACCGGAAAGGAACGCACCGAGGCCGACGTCGCTCATGCAGTGGCTCACCACCGCGGCCTCGAGCGTCGAACGCACCTCACGGATGTAGTAGTCGGCGGCGCGTTCCACCGGGACGGTGAACGGCACCTCGTAAAAGGTATGTACACCTATATCTGAGACGAAGATCGTTCCGGGCGGGAACTCCCGGACCTCAGGGCAGAACGGCGCAAGCGCTTTGATTTCAGACGCGAACCACACCTGACCGTGCTGCTCGGCCCAGTACAGCGGCTTGATGCCGAGCGGATCACGACCGAGGACCAGTCGGGTTCCGTCGACGATCGCGAATGCGTACATGCCTTCGAGATGGTTCACGAGAGCGGCGCCGTGACGCTGGTACAGGTGCAGCACCGCTTCGCTGTCGCTGCCGGTGCTGAACACGTGGTCGACCGACAGGTCCTCCCGGAGAGCGGGAAAGTTGTAAATCTCGCCGTTCGCGGCGATCGCCCGCGAACGATCGGACGTCCAGATCGGCTGGTCTCCCCCCACCGGATCCATGATGGAAAGACGGCGGTGCCCGACGACCCCGACGCCCGCAATGACGGCGAAGCCTTCGGCGTCGGGCCCCCGATGGGCAAGGAGATCCAACATCAGCCCGACGTCGCGGCGCGCCAACGCCGTATCGAGTTCCGCAGCAGGGGCAGTGGACCAGATTCCCGCGATGCCGCACATGAACGTAGATTCTCGTCGACGATGAGCGAACCGCCGACGAAGAAGCGATTGGTACTCATCCGACACGGTGATGACCCGCCCGACGACCGGGTCTCCCTGTTCACGGCCGCCCACGGATTCGTCGCCGACTTCCGTCGACCCTTCGAGGGCGACACCCTCCCCCCGCTCGACGAGTCGGTTGCCGGGGTGGTGGTCTACGGCGGCAAGTACGAGGTCTACGACACCGAACGCCACACGTTCCTGGCCGAGGAACACCGCTACATCCAGCAGTGTCTCGACCGCGACGTGCCGTTGCTCGGCATCTGCCAAGGTGCCCAGTCGATCGCCCACGTGCTCGGTGCACGCGTCGGACCACCAGCCCATGGCATGAGCGAGTTCGGCTTTTACGAGGTCACGCCGACGGAAGCGGGGCGCGCGGACTTCCTCCGCGAACCCCTTCACATGACGCAGAGTCACTTCCACGAGTTCGACACGCCCGCCGGTGCCGTCAATCTCGCCAGCAGCGAGACCTTCCCGAACCAGGCGTTTCGAGTTACCCCGCGCGCATATGGTGTGCAGTTCCACCCGGAGGTAACCGCCGAGGGGTTCCGTCGCTGGCAGGATGCACCCTGGGCGCGCTACTCCCTACCCGGAGCGCAGACCCGGGAGGAGCAGACCCGGCTCCTCGCCCTCCACGACGCAGCGCAGGGCGCATGGTTCGAGGGTTTCCTCACGAAACTGTTCGGCACTGCCTGAACGCAAGCCCGGTCCTGCGAGACTCGCCCTGTGGACTTCGACTTCCTGGCTTCGCCCAATCCGCTGAGCCGCGGGTCGGTGTTCGGCCGCCGCGGCGCCGTGGCCACCACTCAACCCCTTGCCGCGCAGGCGGGCATGACGATCCTCCAGGCCGGCGGCAACGCCATCGACGCAGCGATCGCCACGGCCATCGCCCTCACCGTCGTCGAACCCACCTCGAACGGCATCGGCAGTGACGCGTTCGCGTTGGTATGGAGCGACGGTCGCCTCCACGGCCTGAACGCGTCCGGTCGCGCTCCGAGGTTGGCCACTCTCGACGCCTATCGATCGAGGGGTTACGACATGGTTCCGGAGCTCGGCTGGGCGGGGGTCACGGTGCCTGGCGCCGTTTCCGCCTGGGCCGAGTTGCACGAGCGCTTCGGGCGGCTGGCGTTTGCTTCGCTCTTCGAGCCGGCGATCGAACTCGCAGAGGGCGGCTTTCCGGTGAGTCCGGTGGTTGCCCGCTTCTGGGGACGGGCACACAACGACTACCGAAAGCGTGCCGACGGCCCGGAGTTCGAGGGATGGTTTGCAACGTTCGCACCCGAAGGCCGCACCCCCTCCGCCGGTCAGCTCTCCAGCCTGCCCGACCACGCGGTTTCCCTTCGCGTGATTGCCGCTTCCGACGGACGGTCGTTCTACGAAGGTGAACTGGCTGATCGTATCGACGCGTTCTCGCGAGCAACCGACGGATACCTCCGAGGAGATGATCTCGCTGCGCACCGAGCGCAGTGGGTCGAGCCCATCGGCACGAACTACCGGGGTTTCGACGTGTGGGAGATCCCGCCGAACGGTCACGGGATCATTGCCCTGAGCGCACTGAACATCCTGGAGGGCTTCGAGTTCGACCCCACCTCCTTCGATGATCCGCGCGCATGGCATCTCCAGATCGAGGCGATGAAGCTGGCGTTCGCCGACTCGACGGCCTACGTGGCCGATCCGGATGTCGTGGACGTTCCAATCGCCGGCATGATCGACAAGGACTACGCCGCCGCGCGACGGATGCTGATCACTGACGAGGCATCCATCCCTGCACCGGGCGAACCACCGCGAGGCGGCACCGTCTACCTGTGCACCGCCGATGGCGAAGGCAACATGGTCAGCTTCATCCAGAGCAACTACCAGGGCTTCGGGTCGGCCATCGTCGTGCCGGGCACCGGCATCGCCCTACAGAACCGAGGGGCGAACTTCTCGCTCGACCTGAACCACCCCAACGCGCTCGCTCCGGGGAAACGCCCGTACCACACGATCATTCCGGGATTCTTGACGCACGGTGGTGAGGCGATCGGGCCGTTCGGGGTCATGGGCGGCTTCATGCAGCCGCAGGGGCACCTGCAGGTCGTGATGCGCACCGTGGATCAGCATCTTCACCCGCAGGCAGCACTCGACGCGCCTCGGTGGCGTTGGGAACACGGCCGCGTGGTCTGGCTCGAACACCGGACCCCACCGTCGATCGTCGACGACCTTCGGGCTCGCGGCCATGAGGTCGTCCTCGTGCGTGAACCATCGGCGTTCGGTCGTGGGCAGATCATTTGGCGACACGGAAATGCGCTCGTGGCCGGATCCGAGTCGCGAGCCGACGGTCAGGCCCTCGTCTGGTGACCCGGCCAGCGTGAAGAGCTACTGCTCCGAAGCCGAGACCCCATCACCGTCGAGGCGCATCGAAAGGTCGGCGTCGTCTTCGATGTACTTCGCCACATGCGCACTCGAGGGAATTCGTTACGTGGAGCTCAGATCCTCTCGGCGGCGAGTCTGATCGCATCGAGGATGCCGGTGTACCCGGTGCATCGACACAGGTTCCCGCTCACCGCCGTGCGGATCTCCTCGTCGCTGGGACTCGGCGTGTTCGTGAGGAGAGCCGTCGCCGAGATGAGCATCCCCGGGGTGCAGAAGCCACACTGCACGCCACCGCACGACAGGAAGGCCTGCTGCAGGGACGAGAGGGTCCCATCCGGTGCCGCGAGCCCTTCGACGGTGGTGACCTGCTTCCCGTCCGCCTGCACCGCGAGATACGAGCAGGAGTTCACAGGGCTCCCGTCGACCAGCACCATGCATGCCCCGCACTCGCAATCGTCACAGCCCTCTTTCGTGCCGGTGAGTCCGCACTCATCACGCAAGACCGACACGAGGTTGCGGTGCGGGTGCACGGAGTGGGTCTCGGCAATACCGTTGACGGTGATCGTGATGTCGATGCTCATGATCCGGATCCTTCGTTCCCGGCGCGACCGCCGAAGGTCGAGTCGCTCGCCGGGATGCGGACGTCATCGCCGCGAGCACGTGTCGCCGCCGCCGCAACCGCACGGCGGGTGATCACTGCGGCCATGGCGCGGCGGTAGTTCGCCGAACCGCGGACGTCGCTGATCGGACTCGCTGCGGCGGCAACGGCCTCGCCCGCGGCATGGCACGCTGCCTCGCCGGCATCGGTGCCGAGCAGTGCCTCCTCAGCCGCCGGGACCCGTTGAATGGTCGGTGCCAAAGCCGTCATCGCTACACGCGCGTAGTCGACTCGCCCGCCAGAATCTAGGCGGACCAACGCAGCAGCACCGACGATGGCGATCTCCATCTGGCGGCGGTATTCCAGGCGAACGTAGGCACCACCGGTGGTCGGGCTGCTCGGCGCGAGTTCGATCCCCACGAGGAGTTCACCGGCGACAGCCGTCGTTCGACCGGGCCCCGCGAATAGCTCCGAGAATGGGACACGCCTCTCCCCCGCTCTGCTCCGCAACACCGCGATCGCGTCGTGGCAGAGCAACGGAGCGATTGTGTCGGCGGCGGGAGACGCGTTCATCACGTTGCCGCCGATCGTCCCCGTGGCCCGAGTCGCCGCCGAGCCGACGATCGAGCTCGCATCGGCAATGGCCGGGTAGCGCGCTCGTACACGATCGTCGCCAACGATGGTCTCGTGATTC
>JANPDB010000562.1:0-4272 GCA_031431255.1 Acidimicrobiia bacterium
CGACACGTTGACGATGCGTCCGCCGGCACCGCCTCGTTTCGTCGACATCCGTCGGACCGCTTCGCGGGAGCACAGGATCGTGCCGAACACATTCACCGCGAACATCGTCTGGATCCGCTCGAGGGTGAGCGCGTCGACGCGGGTCTTCGGGCCGACGATCCCGGCGTTGTTGACGACGGCTCGCAAGGATCCGAGTTCATCGGCCGCCGCGAACATCGTCAACACGTCGTTCTCATCGCTGACGTCGGCGCGGATCGTGCTAACCGCTGCTCCCCGTGCCGCGCAAGCCTGCTCGGTCGCCGCCGCTGCTGCGGTGTCGGACCGGTAGGAGAGCACCAGGTCCCAGCCCTGTTCTGCGAGGGCGAACGCCGTGGCTTTCCCGATTCCCCGGGTGCCGCCGGTGACGAGAGCAAGTGGACGCATGACCGGAGACGTTAGGTGCCGAGTCGGCGCGGACGGTCCGACATATCGGATCACTTGCCGTGGCGGTGCGGCTGTCGCAGATGACGTCGGCTCCGGGTGAACAGCACCCAGCCGACGGCGAGAACGAACCAGCAACTGATCGCCCGATAGACAAGAGCCGTCGGCAAGGCGTGCAATTCGGAGATACCTCCAGCGGTCAGTGCCGAAGCAATGGCGGCCTCGACGATTCCGACCCCGGCCGGAGTGAAACCGACGGCGGCCGCCCCGATACCGGCGGCATAGATGGCAAACATGAACCGCCACGGCACCGGCTGACCGAATGCGGCCACGGTCGCACAGAGACATGCGGCGTCGAGCAGCCAGTTGCTCAGCGCGAAGATCATCACCAGCGCGGCGTCGACTCGGCCGAGATGATACGAACCGAGTCGGTCAACCAGATCCCTCGACCATCCGGAAGGATTCGGGGGCCGACGGATCATCCGGTGCGACAATCGCAACGGTCCGTGGAGGAGACGGGCTACGTGATCACGGCCCGTCGGATGCCGCACGGCGATGAGGATGAGGAGCATCGGAATCGTCCCGAGCAGCGTCAACGCGATGCCGACCACGGCGGCGAGGCCATTCCCGGAAAGAACGGCCCCCAGGGCAATCAACAGTGCGAACGCGATGGTCGAAACGACACCGGTGATCATCAGCGTCCACGCGATCAGGCCGGAGTCCGCCCCTTGGTGGCTGTACTCCGAAGCCGTGTGCGCCGTCGCTGCCGCCGAACCGGCCACGGGCACCGTGACGGAAACGGCGTTGCTCGCATAGGTGATTCGCAACGCCTCCAGCAGCGGAATCTGCACCCCTCCGGCGTTCAGGGTGATTCGTTGCACCCGAGCAAAGCTCGCCATCGAGCCGACCTCGAGCAAGAAGGCCGGAACCAACCAGAGCGGATGGGCGACGCGCAGTGAGAACCCGTTTGCGCGTAGCGTGAACACGATCAGCCACGCTGCGAAAATCAGCAGGGCGCCGTATTCGATGTAGCGGTGATGGCGGCTTCGCTTTGCACCGCGCAGCTGGCGCTGTGGAAGGTGCCACGACGACCACCCCGGCTTGGCCGCTGGCTCTTGTCGATGAGTCGTGCGCATGTTGACCTCGCCGTGACTCGTGTTGGCGTTTGCGTTCAACCGGTTCGTCGGAACTTGGAGACGAGATGCGGCCCAGCTTTCACGGCAGCGTACCGGGGTGGATTCGTCGGCGACGAACAGGTCGGGAGACACGACACCTCGCAATCGAAGTTCGCGTTGTGGAAGAACGCGATCGACTGCCGGCGCGCGTTCGTGCCGACCTCCGGATTCACGACGCGGTGCAGCGTCGAGCGCCATCGATCGTTGGTCCACTGCGCCAACATGTCGCCCACGTTGATGACGAACGCACCGTCCACGCTCGGTACCGGCATCCATGACTGCGATCGGTGATCGAGCACCTCGAGGCCTCCCGGAGCCGCGTCTTGGCGAAGGATCGTGAGGGTTCCGTAGTCGGTGTGTGCACCTGCCCGGAGTTGACCGGGCAGCGCCTCGCAGTCCTGACTCGGATAGTTGAGCGCTCGGAGGGCGTTGGTCCCGCGGTCGATGAGCGTGGCGAAGAAGTCCGGTTCCAATCCGAGGCCGATCGCGCTGAGACGAAGCAAGCGGGCAGACAACGCCTCCATCGCCAGGAAGTAGTCCTCGAGTACGGGCTGCAGCGCAGGAAGCGATGGGGGCCAGATGTTTGGCGAGAAGAGCAACTCCTCGTCGGGGTCCGTGAGCGCTCGCGGGACCCGGCGAACGGGTCCGACGTTGAAGATCTCCTTGAGGTCCGGCTTCCCCCCATCGCCGAGGGAGTTGCTCAGCGTCTCGCCGGCGACCGGGACGTATCCGAACGGGTAGTCGGGGCGGGGTCGGACGGCGTCGAGGCGTTCGGCGAGCGGCATGTCGAAGAACGCCCGCACCATCGACCACGTTCGGTCGAGCAGGCCGTCGTCCACACCGTGGCCGGTGATCTGGAAGAACCCGACCTGGGTGCACACGTCGTCGAGTTCCCGGGCGACGGTCTTCTCGTTGCGGGAGATGTCGATCACCGGAATCATCCGGCCATGTTCGCGCTCAACAGTGCGGCTAAACACCTCCGAGCGGCGTTGGGAGGTGTTTTGCCCCCATATATGGGGGCAACCTCTCTCCTGACGCCCTCGAACACCGTGTTGCGGGCAGTCGAGCGAAGCGAGCGGCGCAGCGCCGGTCAGCGCAGGGGCAACCTCTCTCCCAACGCTTACGGCTCGACGATGTTGAAGCCGGTTCGGAAGACGTCGAGGTTGGTGAAGATGGTGATGAGGGCCTGGGGGTCGCCGGTGATGGCGATGCGGCCCTCGGTGACGGCGTCGATCATGGTGGTTCGGCCGAGGATCACGTTCAGCAGGTCGGGTCGGGTCGTGGTGACCGACGCATCGGGAGCAGATGAACGGACCTTCCAGCAGCTCAGGGTTCGGTTCGACAGCTCGAGACGCCAGTGCTCGTCGACGTCGGTGAAGTGCCAGGCGACCTCCTTGTGGACGCCGCCGACGTTCTCGGCCTGCAGGCGCACGCCGAGCAACTCGAAGATCTGCTCGATGGTCAACGCCGCGAGCATCGAACCGCCCCTGCTTTCGCGCGGCGCGGGTGGGCCGGACCGGAGTTCCTGGGCGGCCATGAGGTACGCGTTGCGGAAGGTCGTCGACTCCGACTGGTATCCGAGCTGTTCGTAACTGTCCGACTGGAGTTGACGTGCGTCTTCATGGTCGGGGAATCCGAACACGACATGGTTGAGCACCTCGCAGACCCATCGGTAGTCACCGGCGTCGAACGAGACCCGCGCCTTCTCGACGACCGCGTCGGGTCCGCCCATGAACTCCACGTATCGCTTGCCGGCTTCGGTCGGCTCGTGCGGATGGAGATGCGACGGGTTGGCGTCGTACCACGACAGGTACCGCTGGTACACGGCTTTCACGTTGTGGACGAGGGAGCCGTAGTAGCCACGGGTGTGACCCTGGGCCATGAACTCCGGCGGCAGTTCGAGGGCCGCAGCGATCTCGGTCGGCGTAGCGCCCCGGTTGGCCAGTCGAAGGGTCTGGTCGTGCATCCACCGGTAGAGGTCTCGTTGGAGCACGAGGTACGCCCGCACGTCGTCTCGCCCCCAACGAGGCCAATTGTGGGAGGCGAAGAACAACTCGGTCTTGTCGCCGAAGAGATCGATTGCCTCACCGATGTACTTCGACCAGGCGAGCGCGTCTCGAACCTTGGCACCGCGGATCGGCACGAGGTTGTGCATCGTGTGCGTGCAGTTCTCGGCCATGCAGAGCCAACCGTGATCCGGGAAGAAGAAGTTCATCTCCGCGGGCGCCTCGGTCTCCGGCGTCAGCTGGAACACGATCCGGATGCCGTCGACCACCAACTCCTGACCGGTATGGGTGATGTCCTCGGTCGGGGCGATCAGACCGCCCAGGGCGATGGGTACGGCCTTGCCGAGCCCGCAGTCGACGTGCGCTCGGGGTCCGGCGGGGAGGAACGGGCCGAACTGGTAGTTCGCCCGGCGCAGCATGGCTGGGCCGGCGAGCAGGTTCTCGGACACCGCCTCGTGGAGAAAGCCGACCGGCGCGATCACCCGGCAGCGTCCCGCGGCAACGTCGTCTTCGGAGGTGACGCCCCGGACACCGCCGAAGTGGTCGACGTGGGAGTGGGTGTAGATGACCGCAGTGACCGGGCGCGCCCCGAGGGTCGCGTTGGCCAGCTCCAGGCTCGCCCGGGCACAGTCCTCGCTGGTGAGCGGGTCGATGACGATCCAGCCTTCCGT
>JANPDB010000563.1:0-1687 GCA_031431255.1 Acidimicrobiia bacterium
GGATTCATCTTCCACAACCCCGGCATGAACCCCCAGGAGTGCTACCTCGACGTCGCCGACATCGTCGTGAATTTCGAGGGTTCCGAGGCCACCTACGACGCGTGGACCCCGGCCGCGTACACCGCGTCGTACCCAGCCGGCCGCTTCTGGCACATCGTCTACGCCGTCGATCCGGCCCACGCGGCGACGCTTCTGTCGACCGCGGCAGGCCGAAACGGCGGCCTCGTCTTTCTGACCGAGCAGAACATGCCCAACCCGTTCGCAGTGATTCCGACGGAGGCGCTCTGGATCGCTCAGACGCCGACTCGCGCTGGTCGCAAGGCCGCGCCGCAGGCTGCGGCGCCGTCGACCACCGCGCCGGTCCCGACGACCTCACGCGTCGCTGCACCCCAGGGCGAGGCATCGACCACGACGACGCCGGCCGGCGCGTCGGCTGAGGCTCCGGTCACCACCCGCCCGTCGGCACCGGTGGCGGCGACCGAGACAACGACGACAACAGCACTCGCCGCGAGCGCCCAGAGCGCTCCCGTGCCCCCGGTGGTCGAAGCCGCGCCGTCGAGCGTATCGCCTTCTCCGAATCCGGCGCCGACGACCGCGCTCTCGGCCACTGCGCCTGCCGCTCAGGGTCTGTTGTCCCAAGCGACCCCGGTTCCGGCGCTTCTGAGCGCACCGACGCCCGCCGGCACCTACCCGATCGTTCCGCCGGTCCTGATGGATTCGCCCCCGGACGGGCCTGAGAGCGCACCCGTCCCGCTCGCTCTCCCGGCTGGTGCCGTACCCGTTCCGCCGGTCAACCGGATCGTGACATCCCAAAGCACGGCCCCGACCACAACACGTCCAACGGTCGGACCCGCGCTGACCCCCTCAGTGGCCGGGACCAAGTCGGTCATCCGCGTCGTCGCCACCCGGGCCGTGCCGACACGACGCCCCGCGGTCCCCCCGAAGAAGGCACCGGTCGCCCGTCGCGGCTCGGTCCGTTGACGGGACCTCAGCTGGGCCAGCGCCGCTTGGCCTTCTCGTCGCCGTCGGAACGGGCAGCCACCCGTGCGCCCTGGGTCCACGCCCGGCGCCAACCGGTCTGCGTCGGGCCGTTCAACGGCGGTGTCGCTCCATCGGCGGCACGGCGTCGGGCCGACCACCAGTCGGTGCGGTGTTCGTCGGCGAGCTCGTTGACCGCGGCCTCGAGGCGCGCGTTGAGGCGCCGAGCGTCGTCGTCAGGGCCCGGGAAGATCGGCAATCCGAAGGTCACCGTGCACGAATGCCGCTTCGGGCGGCTGGCGCCCTTGGGCAGTACCTCGTCGGCGCCCTCGACGTGGACCGGCACGATCGGGCACTGACGCCGCACGGCCAGGAACGATGCGCCGGGCTTGAACTCCTGGCCCCATCCGTCGGGTGATCGGCCGCCTTCGGGGAAGATGATCAGGCTCCAGCCATCGGCGAGCAGCGAGAGCAGGCGGTCGCTCGACGTCCGGCTGACCTTCAGTCTCTCGATCGGCACGGCGTTGATCGTCAGGGAACTGGCGATCGCCTTCCAGCGCTTGTCGAAGAAGTAGTCGGCGCCCGCCGCGACGATCGTCTTGCGGCGGAGGCGAGCGGGTACGGACGTGAGGAGCAGTCCGGTGTCGATGTGGCTGTGATGGTTCGCCGCGAAGATGACCGGGCCTTCGAGGCCCTCGAGGCGATCGAG
>JANPDB010000564.1:0-6534 GCA_031431255.1 Acidimicrobiia bacterium
ACCACTTCGCGCCGAGATACGGCTCCAGCCGATCAGCAGCTTCCTCCTGCGTCCAACCCCGAAGCTGACGGGCGAAAGCGATTCGCTGCGCGACGACCTGGTTGGGCGTGAACGCCCGCTGATCCCGTTCGCCTCGTCGAAGTCGCATTCGTACACCTTCGCTACCGCTCATGCCCTTTGGCAAGGGCTGTCTCAACAAACGGACAGGTCACTCCCCGTGTTCGACTAGCACGCTGCGTAACCGTTATGTACTCTACATCTCCGCAAAGTAGTTTACAAGACGCAAGGGAGCGGAACGTGTCGATTGATGATCTCCCAGACTTCCTCACGATCGAGGAAGCAGCCCGGATTCTGCGAATCGGCCGAGGTCAGGCCTACGAGCTTGCCCGCCTGTGGCGAGCGACCAACGGCGCCGAAGGACTCCCGAACGTCGAGTTCGGCACCAAGACCAAACGGGTCCCGAAGACCGCCATCGTCCGCCTCCTCGAACCGAAAGCCAGCTGACGTGGCGAGCACACCTGCCGACGGTTCGGTGCGACTCGTGCTCGATGCCCGGGCCGGTGAGTTCCGGCGGCGAGTCGGGGTGAACGCCTGGGTCGTGCTGGAGGATTTGCTTCTCGGCGCCACGGTCGGACTTCCGGGCCAGGCTGTGAGCCGGGCCACCGTGCGGGCGTTGGCGGAACGCACCGGGTTGTCGAAGGACACCGTTGCCCGGTCGCTGCAACGGCTTCGCAAGGCCGACGCATTCACCGTCGAACCGGAGCGTCACGACGACAGCGGCCGCTTCGTGTCGGTCCGCTACCTCATCGACCTCACCACGCTGCCCATCGACCTCGTCCCCGACGAGCCAGCCGCTTCGGAACAGCCGCGTCGGCCACGTCGGGTTGCTGGCCCCGAACAGCTATCGATGCTCGGCTAAGCGATTACGACGCGACGATCTGCTCGTAAACGAACCTCGATCGGGGCGCCGGGGATCGTCAAGGCCTGCGACGCACCGTCGGCCGTCCATCCGTGGCGTTCATAGAAGCGCCTCGCCCGAGCGTTGTCGGCGAGCACCCAGAGCTTGAGCTCCACCCATCCATCGGCGTGCAACGCATCGATCGCGTGGTCGTGCAACTCGTTCGCCACGCCCGTTCCCCAGGAGTCCGGATGCACGTAGAACCCGTAGAGCTCACCAATCGTCTGGGGATCGTCGAGATCACCGTCGACGGCAGTCATCCGATATTGCCCGCTCGACGCGAACCCCACGACGCGCCCGTCAACGATCGCGACCCGAATCTGTTCGACGGCATCACCGATGAAGCCGCGCCATCGTTCCTCGTTCTGATCCACCGACATCGCCGCCAGAAGCCCGGCATCCACGATGCCCTCGTAGCCGACTTGCCAACCGCGCACTCGCACCTCGGCCAACTCACGAGCATCAGACGTTTTCGCGAATCGAATGCGTGCCACGCAACGATTCTCGCAAACCACACCTACACAACGCGGAGCATTTCAACGGCAGCAACCATTCCCGCCCTGACTTCGCGACCACCAGTCCGATTCAAAGACACAGACTTGCATCAGCGATGCTGCGCCGTCGGCAGCAACCTATTGCTGCCCGGCGGAAAGGTTGCTGCCACCCGTCGCACAACTCCGTGTCTGGCTCGCCGCCAACCGGACGACACCCGCACGACGTCCGCTGTCGCACAACACCGGAGCCGGTGATGCTCGGCATCGGCAAACTCGCCGTCGGAGCCGAGGACTACTACCTCGCCATCAGCGCCGGCATCGAGGACTACTACGTGGGCATGGCTTCGCCCGGTCAATGGATCGCATCGTCACAACGACTGCTCGGCTTGAGCGGCGAGATCGCTCCCGACACCCTGCGCACCGTGTTCGCCGGACTCGACCCAACCACCCACGCACCGTTGCTCAACTCGGCGAACCGCACCGTCATGGCCTTCGACCTCACGTTCAAGGCCGACAAGTCCGTCTCGCTGCTCCACGCGTTCGCGAGTCCCGACATCGCTGCCGCGGTCGAAGCCGCACATGGTGCGGCAGTCGCATCGTCGATCCGCTACCTCGAAGAGACCGCCGTACATACCCGTCGAGGGCACAACGGTGTCGAGACGATCCACGGAACCGGGCTCGTCGCCGCATCGTTTCGTCACTACCGCAACCGCAACGACGACCCCCATCTCCACGACCACGTCCTCGTGCCCAACATGGTCCAAGGAACCGACGGACGATGGTCAACCCTCGACGCCCGCCACCTCTTCGCCCACGCCAAGACCGCCGGCTGCGTCTACCAATCCGTCCTCCGAGACCAGCTCACCCGCACGCTCGGCGTCGAGTTCGGACCCGTAACCAACGGTGTGGCCCCAATCGAAGGCATCCCACGCCGCGCCATCGACGCCTTCTCGACCAGGAGGGCGGAGATCCTCGAGCACCTCGACGCCGTCGGCGCATCATCGGCCAAGGCCGCACAAATCGCCACCCTCCAAACCCGACGGGCGAAGGAACCGCAGCTCGACCTCGACGCCATCCAAGCCGAATGGCGGACCCGAGCGATCGCTAACGGACTCGACCCCGAACGGCTCGGTGACATGCTCGGTCGGGCTCGCCCCGAGGGGCTGAGCGAGCCGGAACGCAAAGCCGCTGCTGCACAGATGCTCGGCCCCGACGGACTCACCGCGCAGGCATCAACGTTCGACCGACGAGACCTGATCCGGGCCTGGTGCGAAGCCAACCCGCAAGGAGCGCCCCTCTCCGAGGTCCAGTTCTTCAGCGCGCAGATGATCGCCAACGAGCCGTCGATGGTTGCGTTGGCGGGGGAGCGGTGGACGACACAAGAACTGCTGGCGTGTGAGCAATCCGTGCTCGACTCGGCCCAGCGTGGACTCGGGATGGGCGTCGCCGTAGTTCCGCACAGTGCCATCGACGCGGCGGTCGCATCCCGGCCGACGATCACCGCAGAGCAGGAACAGGTGGCTCGTACGCTCGTCGAAGGTGGCGACGGGGTCTCGGTGTTGATCGCCCCGGCCGGCACCGGCAAAGGGTTCACGCTCGGCGTCGCTCAGGCTGCTTGGACTGCGGCTGACGTTAAGGTTCTTGGTGCGACAGTCGCCGCTCGAGCGGCTGCGGAACTCCGCACCGGCGCGGGCATCTCGTCAATGACGATCGCCAGCCTGATCGGTCAACTCGACGATGGGAAGGCACTCGCCCGTGGCAGCGTGCTCGTGATCGACGAAGCCGGCATGGTCGGCACCCGCCACCTCGCCCGACTCGTCGAACACGCGTCGAGTCGTGGAGCGAAGGTCGTGCTCGTCGGCGACCCTCGGCAGCTCCCGGAGATCGACGCCGGGGGAGTGCTCGGCGGACTCGCCCAGCATGTGCCGGTCTTGACCCTCAGCGAGAACCGTCGCCAGAGCGAGCCGTGGGAACGGGCGGCGCTGAACCAGTTCCGCAGCGGGTCCGTGGAAAAGGCTCTCGAAGCGTTCGAGACCCATGGCCGGATTGAACGGGTAGCGACACTCGCCGATGTCCGGGCACGGATAGTCGACGCGTGGGCGTCCGCCCGCATCGACGGGGAAGAGCCGATCATGCTCGCTGCGCGGCGAGAAGATGTACGTGCACTGAACCAGCTCGCCCGGGCCACGATGGCCGAGCGCCTCGTCGGCCCGGTGCTCGTCGTCGACGGCGAACCGTTCCAAGCCGGCGACCACGTGATGACGTTGCGCAACAACCGGCGCCTTGACGTCCGGAACGGTGAACGTGGCGTCGTGCAGACGATCAACGTCGGCAGTCGCTCGATGACGGTGCAGATGACTGACCGGGTCGTCGAACTGCCATCGACCTACCTCGAAGCAGGCCACGTGACCCATGGATACGCCATGACCGTCCACAAGGCCCAAGGTGTCACCGCTGACCGGGCGTTCGTGCTCGGCACCGACGACCTCTACCGGGAGATGGGATACGTCGCCATGAGCCGAGGACGGCTCGGCAACCACCTCTACATGGTCGGCGAACCAACCCGAGAGATCGAGCCAATTCACGGGCCAAGCCTCGAACGGACAAACGAGAAACTGCTTGTTGCTGCGCTCTCGACAAGTCGCGCGCAAGAATTGGCAAGCGCACAGATCAACCCACTCGCCGACACCCCCGATGTCGCCCTGGTGGCCGAAAGGGACGATCTCAGGCTGTGGCTGCTTAGCTTGCCGAACGACCTCGCTCCCCGGATTGCGAGACTCACCGAGCAGATCGACGCCCACCAGGATCGGATCGCCACGCTCGAAGAACAACAAGCTGCCGAGCAAGGAACGAGGCGCAACGTCCGACACGTGCTGGCGCGTCACGATGAACGAGGAAGAGCCACCGGCTACAAGATCGACGGCGAACGCCACTTCCTCGCCCAAGCCATCGAACATCGCGACGAACTCAACGAGAAGCAGGTGCTCCGCGAAGCGATGATCGCCGAGCGGGGAGACGTCGGCGATCGGCTCGCCCTCGTCGAGGCCGAGATCGAACGACGGGTCGGCGTCCGGATCGACGTTGCCCTCGCCTCACCGGGCGAGTACGTGACGCGAGAGTTGGGGGAGAGGCCCGACGATCTCGAACTCGGAGAGGTCTGGCGGGAAGGCGTCGGGGTGATCGAACGGTTCCGGTTCGATCACGACATCACACACGAGCGCATCGCCTTCTTCGGCCACAACCCACGTGAGATCCGAGCAGAACTTGCGCCCATCAAGGACGAGCTGGAGTTGGACTCGCCGTCGCTCGGAATGCGGATGCGCATGTAGTGGTCCGACCCGTCGACCGGCCTCAAGGGACCGCTGCGCTCGCCTCCGGCGCCCTTGACCCCGCCCGCCGTGCCGAACTGCGAAGCGACCAAGCCCTCCGGGCGGGTTGGGCTCCTCGCCGAACTGGCGACGCACGCGGATGAAAGCGGGTCGCCCGTCCGGCGACGCCGGGCCGAAGCGCAGCACAAACGTGTCCGCTCGGCGGAACTGTCGACCGTCGTTATGGAGTGCCCCTGAACGGCACTTTGCGGACAGGGCGGTACCGGGACCTCGCGACAAACAACGAGCGAGTACCGGGCCGAGGTTGTCCCGAGGTCTGTTGAAGTTGGGTGGGTGATCCCTCCCTGAGCTCTGCCGTTGCTGGCAGTGTTCGGGGGTCCTACCAAGACACTCCACAAGAGAGGGATCACCCAATGAAGAAGGTACCTGTCGTTTCTGTGACCGCGCCTGCGTCGGCTGAGCGGTTGGCCGGGTTGTCGTTCGAAGCAACGATCACGATGGACGATTTGGCGGTAACGCTGCGAGATGGATTGCTGGCGATGACCACCGCCGCTGGTCTGGTCGTGATGCGTCAGATGCTCGACGCCGAACTGGTCTCGATTGTCGGTGCGAAACACTCCAAGCTGCCTGACCGTGTCGGTAACCATCACGGCACGACGACCGGGAAGGTCACGCTCGGCGGCCGCAAGGTGTCCGTTGAACGGCCTCGTGGCCGGCGGGTCGATGGCGGTGAAATCGAGTTGGACTCGTGGTCGACGTTCACCAGCAGCGACCCGTTGCGCCAGATCATCGTGGAGCGGATGCTCGCCGGGGTCGCGACCCGCCGCTACACGCTCGTGGCCGAACCGATCCCGGGTGTCGACGCCAAGGGCACCTCGAAGTCGGCGGTGTCGCGCACGTTCGTGGCCGCCACCCAGGACCTTGTCGATGAGATGCTCAACCGTGACCTGTCCGATCTGGACGTCGCAGTGTTGATGATCGACGGGCTGAACGTCGCAGGTCAGATGATCATCGTCGCCCTGGT
Source organism: Acidimicrobiia bacterium (assembly GCA_031431255.1). Taxonomy (GTDB): domain Bacteria; phylum Actinomycetota; class Acidimicrobiia; order Acidimicrobiales; family JANYDT01; genus JANLQX01. Next base: position 5,806 of record JANPDB010000564.1, read on the forward strand.
CATCTGCGCTGACGGCACGAAAGTCCCGGTCGGGCTACGTCTCGGGGACACCGAGAACATGATGGTCGTCAAGGACCTTCTCGCCGATCTCGTCGACCGCGGCCTCCGTTTCGAGCAGGGCATCCTCGCTGTTCTCGACGGTGCCAAGGCCCTCCACAAAGCGGTGACGAAGGTGTTCGGGACCGCCGCGAAGATCCAGAGATGCACGCTGCACAAGCGCAGAAACGTGACGGGCTACCTGCCGGAGAAGAAACGCAAGGCGATCGACAAGCGTCTCGCTTCGGCGTTCGCCGCAGCGGAGGCCGACAAGGGAATCGCCGAGTGCCGCCGCCTCGCCGCCCAACTCAAGGGTGATCATCCTGATGCCGCCGCGTCGCTGCTCGAAGGGCTCGATGAAATGTTCACCGTCGCACGGCTCGGGATCACCGGCGCGTTGCGCCGGACATTGACGAACACGAACTGCATCGAGTCGATGATCTCGATCGTGCGGACCGTCACCGCACGGGTGAAGCACTGGCACGACGGCGACATGAAGAAACGATGGATCGTGACCGGCATGACCGAAGCCCAGCGCTCCTTCCGACGCGTCCGCGGCCACCGCGACATGCCCAACCTCGTCGCCGTCCTCCGCCACTCACCGAACCCTGCAACACCCAACAACTACGCTAAAGCCGCCTGAGAAAAACCGGGATCCACCCACCCGACTTCAACAACAAACGGGACATCCTC
>JANPDB010000565.1:0-5467 GCA_031431255.1 Acidimicrobiia bacterium
CGCTCTTCACGTGGTGGTTGAAGTACACGGACAAGACGGCGATGGCGATGGCCGCGCCCGCGCTGCGCATGAAGTTTTGCACGGCGCTCGAGATGCCGAGGTCTTTGGGATCGGCGGAGTTCTGGGCGACGATCGACATCATCGGCGCGGCGATGCCAGTGCCGAGACCGGTGAGGAGCAACATCGGCGCGATCACTGCGTACGAGGTCGTCGAGGTCAGGAAGACCGCGCTCAATCCACCCAGCCCGCACATGGCGAAACCAACCCGTGGCAACATCCGATACCGCCCGAATTTCGAGATGATACGTCCGCTTAGCGTTGCTCCGCATACCAGACCAATCATGATCGGCACCCCTGCGAGACCGGCAACCGTCGGGGACATGAACCGCACTGATTGGAAGAAAAGGCCGAAGAACAGGCCGGTCGCGTACATCGATGGACCGATGAGGAAGCCGAGTAGATACGACGTTCGGAGGTGGGGGTTGCGAAACAGGTGCAGAGGGAGAATCGGTTCGGGCGCTCGACGTTCCTGACGGAGGAACAGTGCAAAGGCGAATACTGCCAGGGAGAAACCGCCGACGATCGGGACGCTGGTCCAGCCACGCTCCTGTCCCTGCTCGAGTGCCAACATGAACGCCGCCACGCACAGCGTGAGCAGTGCCGCGCCCTTCACATCGACCTGCGGTCGGCGGTTCGGCGGCGGCACGCGAAGGACCCTCGCAAGGAGGACGAAGGCGACGATTCCGAGAGGCAGGTTCACCAGGAAGATCCATCGCCAGTTTGCGTTGTCGACAATGACGCCGCCGACGAGCGGTCCGAGCACGGCCGCGACCCCCCAGATCGAGGAGAACAGCCCGAAGTACTTCCCCCGTTCGCGGGGCGGCACGATGTCGCCGACCGTCGCAAAGGTGAGACCCCAAATGCCGCCGCCGCCGATGCCCTGCAGGGCTCGAGCCGCGATCAGCTGCGGCATGCTCTGCGCCGCGCCGCAAAGCAAGGAAGCGAACAGGAACAGACCGATCGTGAAGAGCAGCAAGCGTCGGCGTCCGTAGAGATCGCTCAGCTTGCCGAGAAGGAGTGTGGCGATCGTGGAGGTGACGGCGTACGATGTGGACACCCATGCGTAGAGGCCGAACGCGTTGAATTGCCCGGCAATGGTGGGCATGGCCGTGCCAACGATGGTGTTGTCGAGTGCCGAGAGCAGCAGCGCCACCATGAGTGAGCCGATGACGACTCGCCGCGACGCTCCGTCCGACCCGATTGACGTCTCGTTTCCGGTGGTAGTCGGGGTCGGGCTCGGCGCCTCGAGATCGACGGCGTTCATGCGCCGGCCCGCACAAGGCGGCCGGGACGTTCTCCGGTCGGCGTTCCATGAGCAAAGGTCTGCTGGCCTCGGACGAACGTGGCCACGTAGCCATCGGCGCGCTGGATCAGGCGGCGTCCACCCGCGGGCAGGTCGAACACCATCTCGGGTTCGCGGAGCCGGAGTCCGTGGAGGTCGATCACGTTGATGTCGGCACGCTTGCCGGGAACGAGCTCACCGCGGTCGTGCAGGCCGAAGACCGATGCCGTCCGCGAGGTCTGGAGTCTGACGGCAGCTTCGAGCGAGAGCTTCGGACCGCGATGCCGGTCGCGAGCCCAGTGCGTAAGTAGATAGGTGGGCATGGAAGCATCGCAGATGAGACCGCAATGGGCGCCACCGTCGGAGAGTCCCATCACGGTGGTCGGATGGGTGATCATTTCGCGGATCGCTTCGTGGTCGCCGTCGATGTAGGACGCCAGCGGGGCGAAGATCAGCGCCCTGCCGTCGCGGCCGAGCATCCAGTCGAGCATGACCTCCTGTGGGGTCCGGCCAGTCGCCGCAGCAACGGCAGCGGCACTGGTCGAGGGGTGCGGTTCGTAGTCGGGGACGTCTCCAAGCGGGAAGAACAGTTCGAAGCGGCTCATCAGCGTGAGACCGATGCGGTTCTTCGTGGCCGGCACCTCGGCGAGCAATGCCGACCGGATTTCGGGGCGCCGCAACTCGGCGACACGAGCGTCGAGCGGAAGGTGCGCGATCGCCTTGTACGTCGGATGGGTGATGAAGGGATGAAGCGATGACTGGAAGCCGAAGAGCATGCCGGTCGGTCGGTTGGCAACCTGTGGGACGATCTGCAGCCCCGATGCCTGCGCCGCAGCGGCGTCTTCGAGCACTTCGCGATATCCGTCGTTCGATCTCCCACCCTGGGCCAGGGCGAACGTGACGGTGGCTCCGACACCGGCAAGCGCCCGCATCCAGCCGCGCTCCTCGACGCCGACGACGTCGTCGCCGACCAACTCGACGACACGTCGGCCGACGCGTCCGATGACCTCTCCGATGGCGATGAGCTCGTCGGGCATCGCCGCGGTTCCGGGAATGAGTCCGTGCTTCGAGCGGTGCAGGATCGTGCGGCTGGTGGAAAAGCCGACGGCGCCAGCGCGCAGTGCTTCTTCGGTGAGATGGGCCATCTGGCCGATCTCGTCGGCGCTCGGCTCGTCGTGCGCCCGGTCCCCCATCACGTAGGCACGAAGTGCGCAGTGGGGCACCTGGGCGGCAACGTCGAGCACGCGAGGCATCGAGTCGACAGCGTCGAGGTACTCGGGAAAGCTCTCCCACTGCCAATCGATCCCCTCGTTCAGAGCCGAGCCCGGGATGTCCTCGACGCCTTCCATGAGCTCGATGAGGAATTGCTCGCCGCCCGGCCGTCGCGGAGCGAAGCCGACGCCACAATTCCCCATGACGATCGTGGTGGCGCCGTGCCAGCTCGACGGCGACACCTCGGGATCCCAGGTGACCTGGCCGTCATAGTGCGTGTGGATATCCACCCAGCCGGGAGCGACCACCAGTCCGTCGGCATCGACTCGACGTCGGGCCGATCCGTCGACGGTGCCGATCTCGGTGATCACGCCGTCGGTGACCGCGATGTCAGCGACCCTCGGCTTTGCCCCCGTTCCGTCGACGACGGTTCCGTTGGTGATGATCAGATCGTGCATCGGTGCCTCGAGGTTTGTGTCAGTGAAGCGGAGTGGTGAGCAGTTCGGGTTTGCGAGCAGTCATAGCGCCGCGGTGAGGCGCAGCGCCGGAAACCGAGTCAGCTGTCAGGTCGGTCGGGGTCGTGACTGGGGTGGCGAGGATCGGCACCGCGCGCCCGGGGCGGCTTGTCGGCCGGACGCTGGGCGAGCAAGCGGGTGGTCTCCGCCGAAGGCGTCGTGGTCAGAATGGCCGCCACGACATCGATAAGTGAGCTTATGAAGAGTCGATTGTCGACCTGACGTTCGTCCTTGGCACGGCGAGCGAGTTCGACGGCAGCATGCAGGACCGCGGTGAACCGCCGGTGGAGGTCGAGCGACGTCTTGTCGAGGTGGGCGCCGACGAGGGCACGCCAGCGATACGTCGAGTCGGTTGGATCGTCAAGTGTCGACGCGGACACGCGGGGGTCGGGCCGGTTGAGGACATCGGCATGAACGACCAGAAAGGCCCGGCCCGAGCCCGTTTCAAGCTTCGGGGCGAAGGGACGGAGGTAGGCCGCGGCGAGTTCCCTCGGGTCGCTCGACGACGACGCCTCGTAGGCGTCGAGGAGCGCGTGGCGTCGGGCATTCACGTCGGGAAGGTGGCGGGCCATGATCGCCCGCACCAGGCCGGCGCGGTCCTCGAAGTGGTACTGCGCGGCGATCGCGTTGCGGGCACCGGACTCGCGGGTGATCTCGCGGAGGGACACTGCCTCGATGCCGCGTTCGGCGAACAGCCGCTCAGCCGCGTCGACGAGGCGGTCACGGGTGGACAGTTCCGTCGGGAGACGGAGGACCTGCGCAGTCATCGGGCGGTCGCGATCAGTTCTGCTGCTGAGTGGAACAGTGACAACGTGGTGGCGTGGAGCATGTCGCCGATCTCACGCGGAGCGTGACCGGCGTAGGCGCGGGCGTTGGTTCCTTCGAGAATGATGCCCAACCGGTACCCGGCAAGGACCTGATACCACGTGGCCAGTTCGGCGGTTACCTTGCGTCCCGAACCGGCGCTCTTCTCGATGTAGCGATCGATCAGCTCGTCGCGGGTCGGCAGGCCGGTCGGATCGATCACCGACACCCCTGAGCCGCCCGAAGGGAACGTGGCGAGGAGCGCGCCGAGATCGAGCAGCGGGTCGCCGATCGTGGCGAGTTCCCAGTCGACGATCGCCGCGAGAGCAGGTCGGTCGTAGCGGAACATCACGTTGGCGAAGTGGAAGTCCCCGTGGATGATCCCCGGCTGCCACGATGTCGGGCGGTGGGCATCGAGCCAGTCGCTCACTTCGGTGAGGTTGGGGATCTCATGGCCGGGGTAGTTCGGCGTGCCCTCGTAGGAGACGAGATGGGCGAGCCACCGGTCAACCTGCCGTTCGAGCCAGCCGTCGGCGCGGCCGAGTGAGCCGAGCCCGACGCTCACGTGGTCGACACAGCCGAGCGCGGCGATACCGTCGGCCATCGAGAGGCCCATGGCGTGCTTCCACGCGAGATCGCCATACCCGTCCGGGAGACCGAGCGTGGGAGTGAAGCCGTGAACCGGTTCCATGATGTAGAACGCCGACCCCAGCACGTCGAGCGACGGCTCGTCGGCAATGAGCCGAGGATGAGGAACGTCGGTGTTCGTAAGCGCGCGGAGAACGGTAGCTTCCCGGCGCATGGTCTCGTCGGAGTTCGCCCTCTTGTACGGCGGGGGATGGCGGAGGACCGCTTCGAAGCCGATCCGCTGGATCAGTGCCATCACGTTCTGTGTGCCACCGCCCAGTGCAGTGAGCGCAACCTCGCCGGTTCCCAGCGCGCGGGCGTCGAGCCACGCGGTGAGCCTCTCGAGATCGACGGGAACCGCGGTCATCGGCAGGTCTCAGACCGGAAGGTTGCCGGTCGCGGCTTTCGTGGTGCCGTGGTCGCGGTATGCCGCAATGGTGCGTTCGGCGATGCGCATCTGATGGATCTCGTCGGCCCCGTCGGCGAAGCGCGCCCACCTTGCCTGCTGGAACATGTGGGCCAGCGGGGTGTCGTTCGAGTATCCGAGGGCGCCGTGCACCTGGATCGATCGGTCGATGATCCGGTTGAGCGCGTTCGCGACGAAGTGCTTGGCCATCGACACCTCGGACTTGAAGTCTTCCTTGCGGTCGATCTTGTAGGCCGCGTGGAGGACCATGAGCTTGGCCTGGTAGAGCTCCATCGCGGAATCGGCAATCATCCATTGCACGCCCTGCTTCTCGGCGAGGATCGAGCCGTGGCTGAACCGATCGAGTGATCGGGCGACCATCATGTCGAGCGCGGTCTCCGCCTGGCTGATCCAGCGCATGCAGTGCGCGAGGCGGGCCGGACCGAGGCGGTACTGACCGAGCAGGTGACCCTGCCCGCGTCCGCCGAGCATCTGGTCCTTGTGCACGCGTAGATCTTCGATGACGATCTCGTTGTGACCGGTGGAACCGTGCATGGTGGA
>JANPDB010000566.1:0-1986 GCA_031431255.1 Acidimicrobiia bacterium
TGAGTCGGTGGCAAAGCAGTAAAAAAGACTGAGCGCTTGATCGGATTCGTTGACGATCCGGTGCCATGCGTTTCCCGGGATGAAGACTGTGTCGCCCTTGCCAACGAGAAACACCTCGTTGTTCACAAAAACCTTGCCCGAGCCATCGAGGAAGTGGTACACCTCTGCTTGTTCATGGTGGTGTCTTGAAAGTTCACCTCCTGGTTCTACATCGCACTTCCCGGCGCACAAGCCCGATGTCGCAGTCCGGTCGCTACTGATCAGCGTTCGCCACGAGACACCCGGAGCTTCCCCGCTATTCCACGATTCGACCGGCTGGTCCTCAGATCGGACAAGCGTCGCCCGACTTTGCTTGGCAGTCATGGTTGCAGCCTCGCAGATTTGTGGAGCGTCGGGCAACCACACGTCGCTCAAAGAACGACCCATCTGTGCGTGCCGACTTGGCCTGTCAGGCGCCTTCCGAAGGGCCGCCCTGCAGGCCGCTTAGCGCTTCTGTTCTCCGCGCGATACCCGCTCCGCACGAGGAATTCTCAACCCGACCGACAACCGGCCGCTTTGCGCCGTCATGGTCAACAATCCTCGGTCATCCTCGAAATCGTGATCGAGCAAACCGACGCCGACGTCTTCGGCTCGATGCGATGGAACATCGTGTCGGCGGTGCGCACCCAGTTGGTCGACGACGCGCACGTGCCGGTTGGCGAGGTCGAGGTTCTTGCGCTGTAGGCCGATCAGCCCGCCCCACCGCATCCCGGAGTCGACGGAAGGGTAGATCATCGCCCGGAACCGTTCATTTCAGGTTTCGAGCGGTGTCGGTCGGTAACGACCAGTCGAACGAAAAGAGCCCCTGAGCTGGGTTCATACCAGTCAGGGGCTGTGAGACGGCGCCCAGAATTGAACTAGGGTACATGGCTTTGCAGGACGGGTCCTTTCGCGCATCGTGGCTGCTCATAGGGCATGTTTTTGGGCCGCGGGAACACTCAGGGAACACTCAGGGAACATCCGAGCGGTATCTGACGGTCCGTCGCGGCGCTTCAACGGTGGGTTCGAGGCGGGCGCTCGAGCGGTTGCACTCGTGGTCGACCTCGTCGACGGGATCGTGCATGTCAAGCCGACGCGCGCCTCCGTCGCCGGCAACCTGCAGCTGCTCACTGCCCATCGCACGCCCGTCGTAAGGCCGCAGCGTGGCTCGCCCATCACGGCTCCGGCGAGGAAGGTACAGGAAGGAGAGGGAGTGGTGTCCCGGCGATTCAGTACCTGAGAGGATCGGGGTCATGAATGAGGGAAGAGCACGACAAGCCGGCGCCCTTGCGAAGTGGGCGGACGAGGTTGATGCCGAAGACCTGATCGAGTCGAGCGCCGATGCCCACGACTCATCGTTAGCCAGGTTGGGCGGTGGCGAAGCTTCGACTGCTCCCGAGGTTCCTGCGAGCACTAACGGTGCGATCTGAGGCGAACGCTCTGTGCACTTACGGTATTGGCGATGATGTACGCCTCGATTATCGATTGACGGAATCGGATCTTGCGACCGACCTTCACGTAGGTGATGCGCTTCTCGCTCACGAGGCGGTTGATGGATCGCTGCTCCACGCCGAGGCATCGTGCCGCGCCCTCTTTGTCGATGAGCGGATCGGGGTCGAAGAGCTGCTGTTGTTCGGGGTGTCTCATCGGCATCTCCGGTATCGAGCGGGCACGGGTGGCGACGTCGCGCGTCCTCACCGAGGCCACCTACGTCCGTTGAGCACCGCGGTGAGTCCGGCGACCGAGATGACGATGCGCCTGCGGATCCGGATCGATGGAAGTGTCCCGTCGCGGACGGCCTCGTAGGCCGTCGTGCGTGAGATGCCGAGTATCCGGGCCGCTTCCGTCACCGAGATCGTCGTCGGGCCCGGCGGCCCGTAGGTCGCATTCGCGATGTCGTCGAACGTCGGCCACTCGGCTCGCTCGTCCCTGGGGAAGCCGTGGTCGATGGGGCGTGGGTGCGCATGG
>JANPDB010000567.1:0-4195 GCA_031431255.1 Acidimicrobiia bacterium
GACAGACCGGCCCGCAGTGACGCCCCGGCGATGCTTCCGGCCGACGTCCCGACGATCACCTCGGCCGTGCGCGGATCCCAGCCCGTCACCTCGTACAGCGCCGAAAGGACACCGGCATGGAACGCGCCACCCGCCACTCCCCCGGCCCCCAGCACCAGCCCGATGCGCGCGCCACCACCGGGTCGGGTGGTGTCGGCGGCAGGCGTCTCACGAATGCCCGTCAACCTACTCACCAGACGCGTGTGTTGGGAGAGAGGTTGCCCCCATATCCCCCGGCGCTGCGCCGCTCGCTCCGCTCGACTGCTCGCAACACGTGGGACCTGTGTGTGTGTTGGGAGAGAGGTTGCCCCCATATATGGGGGCTATCCACCTCCTAACGCTGTTAGGAGGTGGATGGCCGCAAGTCGCCCCTGGCGAAGGGGCTGCGCTACCGCGCTACCGGCCGGTGAACGACGCCGGTCGACGTTCCAGGAACGCGGCGACGCCCTCGCGGTGGTCGTCGCTCTTGAAGCATCCGGCCAGCGCGGTGGTGTGGGCCGCCATGTGCGCGGGAAGGTCCCGCCCGAAGCCTTCGTAGACGAGCTCCTTGATGAGCCGCAGCGACATCGGTGAGCCCTGCAGGAAGCGCTCGGCCTCGGCCTGCGCGGCGGCGGCCAAGTCCTCCGATGGCACGACGGCGCTGAGGAAGCCCAGCCGCAGCGCTTCGTCCGAGCCGATCATGTCGCCCGAGTAGAGCAACCGCAGTGCCGGCTGAACACCGATCAATCGCGGGAGCAACCACGACCCGGCCCCCGTGTCGGGGACGAGACCACGATGGGCGAAGTTCCACGCGAAGCGCGCCTTCGGAGTTCCTATGCGCACATCACAATGCGAGCTGTACTCCGCGCCCATCCCTACGGCAGGTCCGTCGATCGCCGCGATCACCGGCTTCGGGCACGCAACTGCGGGCCACCACACGTCATGGGCACCGGACTCACCGCGCAGACCGCGCTCCGTTCCGGGAATCGTCGCGAGGTCGGCGAGATCGGTGCCCGCGCAGAACGAGCCGGGTACTCCGGTGAAGATGATCACCCGGGACCGGTCGTCGGAGCCTGCTTCGCGAAACGTGTTGATGAGGTCGTTCAACATCGCGTACGTGATGGCGTTGCGCTTCTCGGGACGGTCGATGGTGATCGTCCCCACACTGCCGGAGACTTCGTAGCGGATGTGCTTGCTCATGGGACCACCGTAGCGATCCAAGGTCGGCGCGCACAGATCGACGGTGGACCCGCGGCCCGAATCGGCCGACGTCAGCTCCCGGGATGAGTAGCCCGGTCGACGGCGTCTAGTGCGTCGGCGGCGTTGCGAACCACGTATGCGCCGTCGACGACCTCGACGTAGGCCGCCAACTCCCCCGCTCCCAATGCCCAAGCCGCCTCGGGCTCGGGTGACCACCACCAGATCGTGGCCCGACGACGCGCCAGCCGGCGAAGCGCCGCGGGTCCGCGCCCCAACCGATCCGGCACGACGCTTCGACCGTCGCCGATGATCAGCACCGTCGTCCACCGATCCACCCGTGACCCGATGCGGGCGACGGTACGGGCAAACGCAGCCGGGTAGTCGCTGTCGACATCGGTTTCGACGACCGCACCGGTGACCAGCGAAGCGATCGCGCCGTCGATGGGCAGACGGCGGAGCAGTGGCGTCGCATCGTTGGCATCGGCCACGAAGGCCACGACCTGGGTGCGGCGGTGCTGGGCCAGCGTGTGGGCGAGCGCCAACGTGAAGCGAGTGGACGGACGCACCGATCGGCTCACGTCGAGAAGCACGAGCAGTCGGCCGGTCTGCGTCCGCCTGGTGACACCGGTCGGGCGCAAGCCGACGAAGGGGTGCCGGAGCGCCGCCCGGAGCGTCTCGGTGAGGTCGACCGGGCCTTCGTCGGAGGCTCGCCGCAACGGGCCGGGCCCGCGGAGACGGGCGTTGAGGATGGCCGACGCGACCACCGCCGCTTCCCGGACCTCGCGGGGCTCGTAGGGGAGCTTGAGGATCGCCGGGACATCGTCGACCCGACCCGGGGGACGAGCGGCGCCAGCGACCGCTGGGGCCGAACCGGCGGAGTCGTCGGGCAGGTCGTCGTCCGGCAGAGTGACGAGAGCGGCGGAGCGGTCGGCAGGGAGTTCGACCATGGCGACCCCGTCGGGCGGGCCATCCAACACGGACCCGTCGGCAGCGATGACAACCTCGGCGTCGGACGTCCTCGTGGACGGATCCGCGGCCCGGAGGTCGGCGCTGCGCGGGTCGATCGCCGATGGGTCGCTCGGTCGGTTCGCGGCGGACGGATCACGCGCGTCGCTCTCGGCCGACGACGTGGAGGTCGTCGACGCCTCGTTCGGATCGGTGACAACGAGCTCGTCAGCCGCTTCGGGATCGAGCCACCGGGCATCGTCCTCGGCGACCCAGCGCTCGACGATCTCGCCCAGACCCGATGCGAGGAGACCGGCCCGATGCTTCACCAGGCACGCCCGGATCACGTCGGCGATCGCCGAAGCGTCGCGCAGATCGACCAGCGAAAGGGCGTCCGTGGTCAGGGCGATCTCGTCGGGCGACACCGATGCACCCGCCCGGCGCAGCTCCGCGGCAAGAGCCCTCACAGCCCCGGTGAGCTGGGCCGATGACGTCTCCGACGTCACCGGAGCGGGCGCCGCCATCGCCGATCAGTCCGGGCGCGAGCCGCTTCGGGCTGCCGCCCAGCGATCGGCGGCCGAGCCGAGACCCGTCACCGACGGCGGCTCCGACGGTCGGGCAACCTCGGGAGTTGCGGGGGCGCGTCCGCCGCCCGGCCGCTGGGCCGCGACGACGACGGCCCCGATCAAGCGCTCGGCGGCGACGGCGTCCTCGTTGCGCTTCACCAGCGCGCTTAGCGTCGACGCAACGACATCGGCATCGAGCTCGGTCGTGCCAAGGGCCTCTAGGCAACGGGCCCAGTCGAGGGTCTCGCTGACACCGGGCGGCCTCGTTAGCGCGTCGCTGGCCCGAAGGGCGCGAACCGCGGCCACGATCGACTCCGCCAGGCGTTCGTCGAGCCCCGGAACGAATCGGGCGATCATGGCCAGCTCCCTATCACGGTCGGGGTAGGTGAACTGCAGATGCAGACACCGCCGCCGTAGCGCGTCGGACAGCTCACGGCTGCCGTTCGACGTGAGGATCGCGAGCATCGGTGCACGGCGATGCAGAGTGCCGAGCTCGGGGATCGTCAGCTGATCCTCGCCGAGCAGCTCCAGCAAGAGCGCCTCGAAGGCCTCGCCCGACCGGTCGATCTCGTCGACAAGGAGCACCGTGGGCTCGTCCGACCGGACCGCGGCGAGGAGCGGGCGCTCCACCAGGAACTCCTCGGAGAACAGGAGATCGTGGGCGCCGCGAGTTGCCTCGAGCGCCTCCTCCCACGAGTGCGACTCGCCAACCGCAGCGTCGACGCGACTGCGGATCAGCTGCACCGCGAGGAGCTGGCGGGCCGACGCCCAGTCGTAGACCGAGCGGCGCTCGTCGAGCTCCTCGTGGCACTGCAGACGCAGCAGCCGACGACCGGTGACCGCGGCCATGCACCGGGCCAGATGGGTCTTGCCGGTCCCCGGCGGTCCCTCGCACAGGATCGGCCGTCCGAGCCGTAGGGCCAGGAAGACGGTGGTCGCGGTGACCCGGTCGGCGAGGTAGCCGTGCTCATCGAGCGCGGCGAGGAGTTCGTCGGGAGTCGACCAGTGTTGGGTCACCACGACCCGTTCATGCTCGACGACCCTTTCGGGTGACCGGGCCGGTCCACTCACCACGACCCGTTCATGCAATTGTCGATGAGCTTCGTGAACGTGGGGACGGACAACTGGCGAGGGTTGGTGAAGGTGCACACGTCGCCGATGGCATGCTCGGCGAGGCGGAGGCAGTCGGCAGCATCGCCGGCGATGGTGGCGGAGTTCGCGTAGCGGCCCATACCGATGCGGCTCTTCGAGTAGGGCGGAGCGGTGTTGAGCGACGTGAAATTCTCCGGCGCACCGACGTCCTTGGCGAGACGCAGCGCTGCTTCGAGAGCGGCGTCAGCGGCCTGCACGTCGGACATCCGCGGTGTGGCGACACCCATCGCGCGGGCGACGCGTGCGAACTTCTTGTACGCCGTCGGCAGGTTGTACTCCCACACTCGCGGCAGCGAGATGGAGAGGCCGAGCCC
>JANPDB010000568.1:0-3386 GCA_031431255.1 Acidimicrobiia bacterium
GACGGCTGCTGGCCTCGCTCTGGTGATGGCGTTCAGGCGGCGCTGGTCGCCGTGCCGAGCGACTGACCGTCGCCCGCCGGGCGGACGATGTCAGGGATGCCGACAGTGGTGAGGGATCCGTCGCCGACGTCGTAGTACGCGCCCCACACGATCGTCCCCGGCGGGAGGTACGGACAGGCGCGGACGAGGGTCACGTCTTCGGTGACGCTCGTGATCAGGTCGTCGAAGGCGTGGAAGTCCATCGACGGCCGCAGGCCGGAAACTTCCTCGACACGATCGGCGATGGTGTCGTCCGTCTGCCCGTGAAGTCCGCAACCGGTGTGATGGATCACCGCGATCTCGCGGGTGCCGAGCGCGTTGGTGGACAGCACGAGCGATCGGATCGCGTCGTCCGTGGCCCGCCCCCCGGCGTTGCGGAGGATGTGTGAGTCGCCGATTTGGAGACCGAGCAGGCGGAACAGATCGAGGCGGGCGTCCATGCAGGTGAGGATGGCGACACGGCGGGTCGGGCTGGCCGTGAGGTCGTCGTGCTGGAAGGTCTCCCGGTAGCGTTCGGCGCTCGCCACCATCCTCGGTCGTTCCATCGCACCTCAGAGTAGCCGAACGCTTTGGCGGGTCTGAAGCCGAGTTCTGGAATTCGGCTGCTCCTATGGGACTGAGCCTCAGCGGATGGCGTGGAGGCGATCGATGCGGTCCGATGTCGGAGGGTGGGTCCGGAACAGGTTTGCGAACTTCACGTCGCGACCGGTCAGCGGGTTGACGATGTAGGCCTGCGCCTGGGCCGGCTTGACGTGCATCGGGATTCGCGCAGCGTACGCCTCGATCTTGGCGAGGGCGCTGGCGAGCGCGAGCGGATCGCCGGAGATGGCCGCACCGGCCGAATCGGCCTCGAACTCCCGCGAGCGGGAAAGAGCCATCTGGATGATCGACGCAGCGAGCGGGGCGACGAGCATCATGAGCAGCAGCACGAAGGGATTGGGACGGTCCTCATCGTTGCCGCCGAACATCCCGGCGAACATCGCCATGTTCGCCAACGACGATATGCCCGTAGCGATCGCTGCGGCGATGGATCCGATCAGGATGTCCTTGTTCTTGATGTGGCCGAGTTCGTGGGCGACGACACCGCGCACCTCCCGACGATCGAGGAGCTCCAGGAGTCCCGACGTGACGGCCACGACGGCATGGCGCTCGTTCCGGCCGGTGGCGAACGCGTTCGGCTGGGGGGACGGGGAGATGAACAGGCGAGGGGGCTTCATGCCGGCCCGGGCAACCATCTGGGCGAGGTCGTCCTGGAGCCACTGGAGCTCGCCGGGAACGACTTCACGTGCGCCGGCGGCGCGGACGGCGAGCTTGTCGCTGAACCAGTAGGACCCGCCGACCATGGCGAATCCGAGGAAGGTGCCGATCAGCAGGCCGACGCGCCCGCCAAGGGCAGCACCGGCGGTGACGAGCCCGCCCGTCAGCAGAGAGAGAAGGGCAACGGTCTTGAGGTTGTTCTTCGAGAACATGTGGTGCTTTCGGTTCGGGGACGTGCGAGTGAACCGAAAGTCTTCCCGCCTCGTGCGAATCCGTCTGGACTGCGACGAGGTGGCTGATCCGGCTTCTTGCTGCGTGTGCAGCAGGAAGCGTGTTGACGGTCAGCCGTTGTGGGTACTCCCCTTCGTGGGGTGTCAGACTACAGAAGTTCTCTTCCTATGTCAAACGCCGCGGTCATGCGCCGCGGCGCCGTGGGGTCGTGGGTTCCCCTGTCGACACGAGAGCGAGCACGTCACCGATCTTGCGATGCTGCTCGAGGGGGTGTCGAAGCGGTCGCGATCGGTTCAGCACGTACCGGTTCGACCGTCCTTCGCGGATTCGGGTCAGGTAGCCCTCGTCCTCGAGGTCGGCGAGGATGCTCGATGCGGCCCTTTCGGTAATGCCGACTTCCCACGCGAGATCCTTGATCAAGACGTCGGGCTGTCGCGAAAGAACGACCAACACGTGGGCGTGATTGGAGAAGAACGTCCAGGTGCGTGGTTTGTCGTTCGCCATCAGGAACCCCCATCCGAAGCAATGGCTGAATCGTACTTCGAGTGTTGTGATTCATGCACTGGGCTTCTGACGATTCTCAGATGGACGCTCGCCATGCGGAGAAGGATGCGGCCGATCCGGGCCCGGGTCGGCGAAGCCACGGATAGGGCCACAGCTCAACCGGCCGGACGACGCGAGCGATCGGGCGCCATCCCGGGACTGGCGCGTACGTGGTTGCCGTCGCACTGCCGGCGAGCAGCTGTGTCGGATCCCCGAGCAGAATCGTCAATCCGCCGGGGTGCTCGTCGCCGATTTCGGCTAGGCACTCGCTGAGGAACACCAATCGTTTGGCGCTGAGTTGCAGCCGCTGAAGGAGAGGCCGGTCGAACACGAACACCGATGGCAGGTGCGGGTAGGCGCGTAGCGCAGGGTCGGTCACTGCCAACGACTCGGCGGTCAACCAGACGGTGTCGGGCGCGGCAGTCCCCAGTCGTTGCACCGTCGGTGGACCGGCCGTTCGTTCGTGGTCGGGGTCGGCCGTCAGTCTGGGATGGACATCGGCGACCTTTAGGGGTGCGTGCTCGTCGGGCCAGCGCTCGATGGGGCAACTACTGCGATGGGTGCAGCGTGCGCACAACCCGGGCGCTCGTTTCTCCACCTGCCAACGGGAGAACCCGTAGGGCTTCGATGTGCCCGCGCCGATCGTCCATTGCCAACCGAGACGGTTCGCCGCTCGCGAGCCGTCGAGAAGATGCGTGAACATCCACTGCTCACCTTCCCGCCAATCACCGTGTTCGCGTACGGTCCAATGACTCGCCATCCACATTCGGGTTTGGTTGACCATCCAGCCGTCACTTTCGAGCTCGGCAATGCCGAGGTCGATGCACGACATCGTTCGGTCGAGCTCCGGGCGGCCCGCTCCGAGGGGTTGATACCGCAAAGGTCGGGCGAGAGCATGTCCCACGCGCGCATAGAGATGTCTGGCGTACTCCTGCCACAGCAATTCGTCTCGGAACTTGGCGACATCCTTCGAAGGTCCGCCATCGATGTGATCCCAGACCTCCTGAAGCGTCAAGAGTCCATGTCGGATGTAGGGAGACAACCCAGAAGCGCCACGTCGGTCAACTGGCGCGACCTCGTTGCGTCGTGCGGCGTATCCCTGGACACGGAATGCGTTGAGGGCTCGTTGTGCGGCACGGCGTCCGCCGGCGAATCGAGTCGAACCGACGACGTCACCGACTGCGAGTACCGACAGCTGGTCTTTGACGAACGCCTCGGCGGCCTTGCGCCCGGGCTCAGGTGTTGGGAGCTGAGTCATTGCTCGTGCGCGAAACGACCGGGAAAACCATCGGAATCGACGGTATCTCCCGGCCGGT
>JANPDB010000569.1:0-2318 GCA_031431255.1 Acidimicrobiia bacterium
GCCGGGGCGGCCGAGGTGGTAAGCGAGGTCGGGGTGCGCGACGGGGTCCGGCGAACCGCGCTGGTTCCCAACCTCCGCGGTGCGCAGATGGCCATGGACGCCGGCGTCGACGAGTTGTCCGTCACGATTTCGGCAAGCGCGACGTATTCGGAGAAGAACACGAAGATGACGATCGACGAAGCCGTCGCGTCGGTCGAGTCGATTGCGTCATTCGTCGCCGGCTCAGTACCGATCGATGTGGTTCTGTCGTGCTCCTTTGGATCCCCCTACGAAGGAGAGATCGGCGTTGCCGACGTCGCCTGCCTGGCGGACCGCCTACTGGCCGGCGGAGCGACGTGTGTGACCCTCGCCGACACGACGGGCATGGCCACGCCGCGGCGCGTCAACGACGTTGTATGCGCGCTGAGTGCCTCGGCTCGCGCCGATGTGGGCATGCACCTGCATGAGACACGAGGGACCGGCCTGGTCAACGCGTATGCCGCAATGCAACTGGGGGTGCGACGCTTTGACACCTCCGTCGGGGGGCTCGGCGGATCGCCGTTCGCCGCCGGCGCAGCGGGGAACCTGGCGACCGAGGACCTGGTGTACCTGTGCGACGATCTTGGCGTGGCCACCGGAATCGATCTCGGCCGTCTGCTCGCTGCGTCGAAGCTCGCCGCCACGATCGTCGGCCGGCCGGTGCCGTCTCGTGTGGCGGCGGCGGGTGCCCGCCTGCCGGAGGGATGAGCAATGCCCTGGTGTGACACGTGTGCGAAGTACTGGGCGCCGAACGCCATGGAGAAGCACGGCGCGTGCCCACAGTGCAAGACGGTGCTGGCCACGAGGGGGGCGCTTCGGATGGAAGCCCGGTCGCTGGGCATACCGGCTCCCGGGGAGACCGAGGGGGAGGCCCCGAAGGCCCCATGGCACTTCAAGGTGGCCGTGGTCTGCGTGGCGATCTATCTCGGTTGGCGGGTCGTCCAGATGGTGCAGTGGCTCCTCTGAGGTCGCTGATTCGCCGATCGACGCAGAGGCCGACGGGTGCAGCCGCGAGCTGACCCCTGCACTGCCGTTACGGTGATCCTCTCGTGCCCACCTTTCTCGGTCCCCTGATCGTCGTTCGCCACGGAGAGACCGAGTGGTCACGGCTCGGGCGCCATACGGGCCGTACGGACCTGGGCCTCACCGATCTGGGGCGCGAGCAGGCACGGGCTGCTGCCGAAGTCGTTGTGGAAGTCCTTGACGGCCGCCGTATCGGTCTGGTCTTCTCGAGTCCACGAAAGCGAGCGCTGGCGACGGCAGATCTCGCGCTGTCGGGATTCGGCATCGCCCCGGTGGTCGACGACCGGCTGGCCGAGTTCGACTACGGCGCATATGAAGGACTGCTCACCGACGAGATCCTCGCCCGGGAACCATCCTGGAAGCTGTGGCGCGACGGGTGTCCGAACGGCGAGTCGCCGGCCGACGTCGCCTCGCGGTGCGATGCCTTCCTCGGCGACCTCGACGCGCGTGCCGAAGGGCCGGCCCTCACGGCCGATCTCGCTGTGGTCGTGGTCTGTCACGGACATCTGAGCCGGGCGCTGGTGAGCCGGGCCGTCGGTTGGCCGGTCGACACCGCCGAAGGACTCGACAACGGCACGGCGTCGGTCGCTCTGGTCGAAGGCCACAAGGGCCGCCGCGTGCTTCGGGCCTGGAATCGCCAGCGCGCGTAGCACCTTGTGTCAGAGCTGATGTTTTTTCAGCGGGTCGTGACCCGAACCGTCGAGCCCGTTCGATCGTGGGGTCCGACGATGGTCGATCCGGCGGACCGGAAGGAACGGAGCGCGTCGAGCACTTCACGCGTGAGCTGCTCTCCCGGCACCACCAGGGGAATGCCCGGCGGATAGGGGATCAGGTACTCCGCGCACGTACGACCCCGCGCGTTGTCGAGAGAAACGGTGTCGACCTCGGCGCTGAGCGCAATGCGTGGAGCGACGCTCTGCGGCGGGATCGGCAACGCGCTGAGCGGCGAGCCCACCCCGCGCGAAGGGGCCTGGGCCGAGTGGAGTCGGCGGAGCGCCGACAGAAGCAGCTCGAGCGAGGCGTCGTCGTCGCCAAAGGTAAGTGAACAGACGATTCGTCGGAAGTCGGCGAGCTCGATCCAGATGCGGGCGTTCTCCCGGAGCCATTTCGACGCCGCGAAGCCGCTCCATCCGCGGCCCGATACGTCGATGACCAGCTTGGCCGGGTCGACCGAAACCCCATCACTCCGCAGATCGACCACCCGGAACCCGGCCAGTGTGTTGATGGACGTTCGCGCCGATGCGGCGAGCGCGTCGAGCCCGGCGAAGAGCGCGCCG
>JANPDB010000570.1:0-8493 GCA_031431255.1 Acidimicrobiia bacterium
CGACATCCTCGTGGGCGCGCTCGACTTCCTCTGGCGCCCATGGGGATCGATCGAGTTGTGGGAGCGGCCCATCACCGACGCGCTCCGCCAGGGCGGCATCACCACGCACCTCTTCACCGACCACCCGCACCTGTTCGAGACCGGCGGGGAGAACTACCACGTCGACTTCACGGCATGGGACTACCAGCGTGGTCATGAAGGCGACCCGTGGAAGACGCGCCCGGATCCTTCGTGGCTCGGCACACCATCGTTCGGCCGCGGCTGGACGGGCTACGACAACTCCCGCGGCTGGTTCAAGGGAGAGGTTGACTTCCCGGGACCACGAACGATGTCGGCCGCATCGAGCTGGCTTCGTGACCATGCCGCACATCACGATCGGTTCTTCGTGTTCGTCGACGAGTTCGATCCGCACGAACCGTTCGACACCCCCAACGACTGGGCCGAGCGCTACGACCCCACGTGGGAGGGGCCGCACCTCATCTGGCCGCCCTACAAGGTCGGCGCAGTGGCAAGCGGCGCGATCAGCGAGCGAGACGCCCGTCAGATCCGCTCGTGCTACGGAGCGAAGCTCTCCATGATCGACCACTGGTTCGGCAAGGTCCTCGACGAACTCGACGCGCAGAACCTCTGGGACACCACCGCGGTCATGGTCACGACCGATCACGGCCACTACCTCGGCGAGGACGACGTCTGGGGCAAGCCCGGCACGTGGATCCGCGAGACGCTGAGCCACACACCGCTGTTGATGTGGTGGCCGGGGGCACCGACGCTGGCCGGCGGCTCCATCGACGCGTTGACCACCAACGTCGACATCCACGCCACGATCGCCGACGCGTTCGGCGTCGCAGATCGCATCACCCACCGCACCCACGGGCACTCGCTCGCACCACTGCTCAACGGGGGCGCCACGTCAATTCGTGATCACCTTCTGACGGGCGTGTGGGGGCGCGAACTCCAGGTCATTGCGTCGGACGGGACGAAATACGCGCGGGCACCTCAGGGAGCCAACGCTCCCCTGTCGATGTGGTCAAACCGCTGGTCAACGATGCCTGTTCACTCGATGCCCGACATGAGGATGCCACCACCCGACCATCGAGCCGTGCTCGATCGCATGCCCGGGTCCGACGTACCGGTGATCCGTCAGCCCTTCGCCGCCGGTGACGCGTTGCCGTTCTGGGCCTACGCGAAGTTCGACGGGAACCACCTGACCAACGTGGTCAACGACCCCGCCGAGCGAGAGGACAGAGTCGGGACCGCACGGGAGGAGCGAGCCGCCGAGGAACTACTGGCGCACGCGCTCGACCTGGTCGAAGCGCCATCGGACCAATTCGAGCGCCTCGGCCTTCGCTGACCCACTGCTCGGCCTGACGGTTTACTCTTGAGTCGCTGCACTTCGGCGCCGATAACCATCCGGACCGTCGACACCTGCTGTCCTTCCCCCAGGAGCAACGAACGCAATGAGCAGCTTTGTCGACTGGTTCGTCCGCTGGGGTGAGCGACTCGTCGAGTCCATCGGCTACCCCGGGCTCGCCATCATTATGTTCCTCGAGAACGTGTTCCCGCCGATTCCGTCGGAACCCTTCCTCCTCGGCGCAGGCTTCGCCACGGCCGACGGGAAGATGTCGCTGCCGTGGTCGATCGTCGCGGCGACAATTGGCTCTCTCATCGGAGCGACCGTCTTCTATTTCATCGGGATCGCGCTACCAGAAGCGCGCATACGTTCCGTGCTCCGGCGCTATGGGAAGTACGCCCTCCTCGGCGAGGAGGACCTCGATCGAGCGCTGGCATGGTTCGTGGGGCACGGCCGCGCTGTCGTCTTCTTCGGGCGCTGCATCCCATTAGTACGTACACTTATCTCTGTGCCAGCTGGACTGACGCGTATGCCACTCCCGCAGTTCCTCGCCTACAGCGCAGCCGGGACTGCGCTCTGGAGCACCCTCCTCATCGTTATCGGACGTCTCCTCGGCGACCAGTACGAAGATGCGCTCGTCTATCTCGATCGGTTCCAGTACCTCGTCGTCGCCGTTGTTGCGCTGGCGGTCGTAGCGTTCGTGGTGCTCCGAATTCGAAGTCGCCGCCGCGCCAACGCCGCCCTCTGAAACAACAAAGCTCACGCAACCGTCGCGAGCAACTCGCCAAGCCGGGCCACATCGTCAGGGTTGTGCGGAGACGGTACGGACACCAGGAGAAGATCGACCCCGAGCCCTTCGAAGCGTTCGATCTGCTCGAGCACCGCATCCGTTCCGTCGTAGCGAACCAGATTCGACACGGTGATGGTCGACGGGTCCCGGCCGATGTCGGCACAGTGACGGTGCAGAACCTCGAGCTTCCGGGCGAACGTCTCCGCATCGAGGGCCGGCGCATTCCAGTGGTCGGCCCAGCGGGCAACGGCTCGAAGCGTCCGCTGTTCGCCCTGGCCGCCGATGCAGATGGGCGGACGGGGTTGCTGCACCGGCTTCGGGATGAGGAGCGCATCGACGAGTTGGTAGTACGAACCGGTGAAGGTGGTGCGCTCCTTCGTGAGCAGCGAATCGATGACTTCGAGCCCTTCGTCGAACCGATCGAATCGCTGACGCAACGTGCCGAGCTCGATCCCGTAGGCCCTGCACTCGTCCTCGAACCAGCCCGCTCCGAGCCCGATCTCCATTCGACCGGAGGAGGCGATGTCGATCGTGGCAATCATGTTGGCAAGCACGGCCGGGTGACGGTACGGCATCGCCGACACCAACAGGGCGCCCCGTATGCGTGAAGTGCGGGCGAGCAGCATTGCCAACGCCGTCCATCCCTCGAGGCACGGCTCTGTGGGGGCGGTGAACAGCGGATAGAAGTGGTCGAACAACCAGGCCGATTCGAAGACGTCCAGTTCATCAGCGACCTGCCAACTGGCGTCGAGACGATCCCAGGTCGTCTTGTGCTGGGCCGTGGAAAGGGCGAATCGCATCGCCGCAATGTAGCCACCGTGTCGAGGGTGAACGAAGTAGCGATCGTTGTAGGCCACGGTCGGACGCTCTTCGCGTCGGCTCCTGAGGCACGGCTGAGAGCGGTTGCGCCGCGAAACCTCACTTCCGTGCAAGGGTCGTCTATGCGCTCTTCCCCCGCGAACGCTCGCCCGACCCGAGACCTGGCCACGATGCTTCGTCCCTCGCCGATCGGGCGAGCCCTCCGCAGTGCAACCGTTGCGGTGGCGCTCGTCGGCATGTTTTCGCCGATCATGCACGCTGACGCGGCGGGCGCCGCGACGGCCACGACCAAGCGGTCCGCAACCTCCAAGGTGGTCAAGAGCCCTCTTCCGGTCATGAACGTGACCGACGTGAAGACTGGCAGGCAGGTGGCGCTCGCTTCGACCTTCGACGGCACCAAACCCATGCTCGTCTGGTTCTGGGCCCCGCATTGAAGCGCGTGTATCGGGGAAGCCCCCGGGGTTGAGCAGTTTGCTCGACAGAATCTCGCAAAGATCAACGTGATCGGTCTCGGCACCCAGGACGATTTCAAGTTTGCCCAGCGCTTCCGCGCCCGCACAAAGTTGTCCACCGTCAGGCTGCTCTGGGACAAGACCGGTAGGTCATGGCGGACGTTGGGCGTTCCCGCCCAACCGGCGTGGATGCTGATCGCCGCCGACGGCACCATCGTTGGGACAGACCTCGGACGGATTCCTTACGACGAGATCCTGGCCGAGATCTGAGGCCACCGACTCGGTGAAACGAAGAAGGGATCATGCGGTTCCTGACAGCCATGAGCTTCGGGCACCTTCCGTCCGACTGGAAGACTTCAAATCATGACCACCCCTTCTGTTCGCGTCAGCTTCACGGGAAGCCTCGGGACCGACCTCGCAGGCCGTCTTGACCTGCCGGCCGGTCCTCCCGTGGCGTACGCGTTGTTCGCCCACTGCTTCACCTGTTCGAAGGACCTGTTTGCAGCAGGTCGCATCGCTGCCGAGTTGAACCGGGTCGGCATAGCTGTTCTCCGATTCGACTTCACCGGGCTCGGGGCGAGCGGCGGCGATTTTACGGAGACCGATTTCTCGAGCAACCTCGACGACCTCCTCAACGCTGCCGACTGGCTGCGGGAGAACCACCACGCTCCGCAACTGTTGATCGGTCACAGCTTGGGGGGTGCCGCAGTGATTTCCGTGGCCGCCGATATCCCGGAGGTACGTGCCGTCGCAACCATCGGAGCGCCGGCGGATGTCTCGCACGTCCTCGGGTTGCTCGGCGGCGCAACCGATGAGATCGAGCGGACGGGACGGGGAGTGGTCGACATCGGGGGCCGTCCCTTCACCATCGGACGGTCGTTCATCGAGGGCCTCACCCGCCACTCGGTAGAAGAACGCGCGGCAACGCTCGGGCGGCCACTCCTCGTACTTCACTCGCCCATCGACAACGTCGTGGGAATCGAAAACGCAGCCCGCCTGTTCCAGGCGGCGCGTCACCCGAAGAGTTTCGTCGCCGTTGATGGTGCCGACCACCTGCTGACGCGGCGAGACGACGCCGAGTTCGCCGCGCTCACGATCGGCGCATGGGCTCAGCGCTATCTCGATCACGAACATCCGGCACAACCGCTTCCCGCAGCGACAGCGCCCGTTGTCGTCGCTGAGTCGCGCCAAGGTCCGTTCCTCAATCAGGTTGTCGCCGGCGGCCATCGGTTTCTCGCCGACGAACCCGTGTCAATCGGTGGCTTCGATGCCGGTCCGTCTCCGTACGACTTTCTCGCCGCGGCCCTTGGTGCGTGCACCTCCATGACGTTGCGGATGTACGCAGACCGCAAAGGTCTGCCGTTGGATCGTGTGATCGTGGAGGTGACTCACGCAAAGGTGCATGCCACCGACTGCGCTGAGTGTGTCACCGAAGGGCCGGCGACAGCAGCGGCAACGTCTGCCGCCCTGACGATGATCGATCGATTCGAGCGACGGATCATCCTTGCCGGCGCACTCGATGACGCCCAGCGCGAGGCTCTTCTCCGCATCGCCGACCGTTGTCCCGTTCATCGCACGCTGGAACGCTCATCGGTCATCGCCACGACCCTCGCCAACTGAGCATCCCGGACGCACCGCTCACTTCGGCGCCTACGCCCCGCCGAGCACCCAGTTCCTGCGCCCCTCACCCGGGAGGAGTCGGGCAGCAACCATGCCGGGAAATGCATCGGCGACAGCGATGTGTCCGGGTCATCAGCTTCCCGGACAAGTCCTTCTCGTGTTCGCTGGGCGAGAGGGCGCGCTCAGTTGACGACGCGGCCGAGGAACGCCGCGAGCCGATCGGCGGGAGAGGCTCCCTCGGGGCAGGGCTGCTCCGGTCCGAAGGGCCCACCGGCGCTGCGCATCTGCGGCTGGATCCGCCTCGACGATGCCTTCAGGCCTTCCACGGCGAGCTCGTGATCGAGGTCGGTCGACTGGCCGGTCGCCTTGGCCAGGTCCCAAGCATGCGTGAAGACATCATTGGTTCGCAGTCCGATGAACGCTGCGCCCGGCATGGTGCCGAACGGGAGCTCGAACATTCGGGAAAGACCGTCCTCGGACGCAAACACCTCGTGGGCGGCATCCGCCGAAATCACCAGCGCGGCGGCCTTGTCACCTGCGGGAACGGCAATCGGCTGACGCCCGGCGAGCCCCTGGACCCACGTGTTGCCGCCGACGACGTGGTCGACCAGGTCGACGACCGACCAGCCTTCGCAGGGTGTCGGAAGGTGCAACTGGTCGGCGCCGACGCCAGCGAGCGTCGCTTGAAAGATGTCCTGGGCGCGGAGGTGCAGAGCAAGTTGATCCATGGACGAATGGTACGACGCGTTTTGGTTGCCAGAATGAGAGCATGGACGGGCCGATCGAGAACACCGGGGAGAGGCTCGATGCCGGCTCGCTCGCGGAGTGGGTCCCCGCGATGCAGCTCGCGATCAGCGGCGCAAAGGACGCCGATGTTCCCTGCGGGAGTTGCACCGCGTGTTGCACGTCCTCGCAGTTCATCCACATCGCGCCCGACGAAACCGCAACGCTTCGCCGAATCCCGAAGGCGCTCCTCTTCCCCGCACCACGACTCCCAGTCGGACATGTCGTCATGGGGTTCACCGAACGGGGCCACTGCCCGATGTTCGTCGACAGCGCATGCTCGATCTACGACGATCGGCCGCAAACATGTCGAACGTACGACTGTCGCATCTTCACCGCAACCGGCGTCGATGCGAGCGAAGACGGCCGGGACGACATCGCTCGCCGGACTCGCGAATGGGAGTTCACCGTGGACGAGTCGAAGTCCTCCATCGTGTCCGGAGCCATGAGGGCGACCGCCGATTTCATACGTGTACAGAGGCCCTCGATTCCCTCGGAACTCGCTCCGACAACCGCGACCCAACTCGCCGTGCTGGCGTTCGAACTCCACGAGCTGTTCATCACCGAGAACGAGCGTGGCGTCAAGACGATCGCCTCGCCGACCGTTACGGCATTCAACGCAGCGCTCTCCGCACAGCGTCGGCGCGAGCCATAGCCGCGGCGTTTGACCTGCTCGAACACCGCGGCTCAAGGCTGTGCAAACCTGAGCCATGGCGAGATCGCGAACCGAGCGATTCTCCTCGTTGCTATTGACGATCGTTGTGTTCGCCGTTGTGGCAGCGACCATGGCCGGATGCGGATCGGACGAGACAGCGCTCAACGAGGTCCCGTCCGATCAGGCCGCAGCCGTCGGGACCGCGGCTGCTGCCGCGCCAACGCAACCCAAGGTTCCCGAAGCGCCAACGATGATCGCCGTAAAGGACACCTACGGGTGGGGCACTCCGGGCTTCATCGACGCCAGTAGATCGACGGTGCCTGTCGAGGTCTTGCCAGCGACGAGTGCAACCTGCGTGACGCTGGCGAAGCTTAAGGAAATCAACAACCGTTCGGACTCCCTCGCCACCAAGTTCTCCAAACGCGTCTTCGAGGCTGTCTACGACGATGACACCACAGATGTTGAGAGGAGATGGGAAGAGGCGCGCAGGGGATTCGCCGCGGACACGGAGTCTGTGCTGGCCGAACTCAGCGAGGTATACGCAAACCTGGCAAACGAACAGCCGCAGTTCGCCACCGACTCGGAGACCGTGAACGAATGGACCGGCAAGCGGTTGAGAACGTTGGCTCGCATTCGCTTCGGCGACATCGGAAACCTCGAATCCATCACCGCCGAAGCGGTAGCTTCCGAAGCGGCACTCCGAGCCGCGCACTCCAGGCTCAAGATCGATGATTTCGCCAGGTCGAAGTGTGGCATCGCCCTAGTCAACACATGAGGAGATACGGAAAGGTTCACTCAGACTGAGAACTCCCACCCGCAACAAGCCTTCGCTGCCCGCCGACGCTCGACCGCGGTGGCTCTCCGACTCGCCTTTGTCGTCGACCGCCGGATGCACCGTGACACGATGGGCGGGTGACTTCGCCCGATTCCCAGGATCATACGGGGCACGATCACGCGAGCCATGGCCACAACGCGCATGGTGCTCACGCTGGGCACCACCACGGACCGAACACGCAGATCGTCACCCACGCCGGGCCTGGACGTGTCGTCGTTGCTCTGGGAGCCAACGTTGCCCTGCTGATCGTCCAGGTCATCGGATCGGTCATTGCTGGATCGCTTGCCTTGTTTGCCGACAGTGCGCACCAGGCATCGGATGTCTTCGGTCTCACCATTGCCGTCGTGGCCGTCGTCATCGCACGGCGTCCCGCGTCTGATACGTACACCTATGGACTTCGACAGGCCGATGTGTTGGGAGGTGCACTCATCGGCCTCCTGCTCTGCGGCTCGGCGGTCTATGTCGTGATCGAAGCGATCTCGCGCTTCGGCGAAGCCGAACCCGTTCGGGGCGGCATCGTCATCGTGCTGGCGCTGATCGGGATCGTGGTGAACGGCGGCGCCGCCCTCGCCCTTGCCGGAGGTCACCGAACGTCGCTCGCCCTTCGCGGCGCCCTTACCCACCTGGCTGCTGACGCGCTGGGGTCGGTTGCGGTATTGATCGTCGGCATCATTGTCTGGTTCGGCGGCTCCCCCGAGTGGGACCCCGCAGTGTCCCTGCTCCTCGCCGTGATGATCCTCGCGGCCGGCGTGTCGCTGTTGCGGCGATCAACCCACTTGTTGCTCGACCGGGCCCCGATACCGGCCGATCAGGTCCATGCTCTTCTCGCCGGCGCCGAAGGCGTCGAGGAAGTCCACCACGTGCATGTGTGGTCCATCGGCGCCGACGAGGCCGCCGTCTCCGCCCACGTGGTCCTCAGCGGCGAGAAGACCATCCACGAGGCTCAGCACGACACCGAAGCCCTACGAGCACTCCTCAGCGATCGACTCGGGGTGCGCCACGCCACCCTGCAGATCGAGTGCCATCCGTGCGCCGAGCCCTCGCATTGATAGTCATCCCAGATGGTCAATGACGGCATCCCAGACCGCCGAAAAGGTCCGAAAGAACTGGCAAGAATCGGCGATGTGGGATGCGATCGGACGCCGGATACCCAACGGCGAACTAGTCGCGGATGCGGGCGTCCATCTG
>JANPDB010000571.1:0-4252 GCA_031431255.1 Acidimicrobiia bacterium
TCGCGACCTCGCCGACAAGGTGGCGATCCAGCTCAACGACACCCATCCGGCCGTTGCTATTCCGGAGCTTCTGCGCATCCTCGTCGATACCGAAGGGCTCGGGTGGGACGAGGCGTGGGGCATCGTCACGCGCACCTTCGCTTACACGAACCACACCCTGCTCGCCGAAGCGCTGGAGAAGTGGCCGGTCGCGCTCTTCGAGAAGCTGCTGCCCCGTCACCTGCAACTCATCTTCGAGATCAACCACCACTTCCTCCGCCAGGTCGCGAACCGTTGGCCGGGCGACGACGCCAAGCTGCGCAACATGTCGCTCATCGAGGAAGGCTCGGAGCGCAAGGTTCGCATGGCGTATCTCGCCATCGTGGGGTCATTTTCGGTGAACGGCGTCGCGGCCTTGCACACCGAACTTCTCAAGAGCGGTCTCGTCAACGATTTCTTCCAGCTCTCGCCGGCGAAGTTCAACAACAAGACGAACGGGATCACCCCGCGTCGTTGGCTCCGGGCGTGCAACCCCGGACTATCGGCATTGATCGATTCGACGATCGGACCGTCATGGACGACGGACCTCGACCGTCTCCGTAGCCTCGAGGCCTTTGCCGACGATGCCGAGTTCGGCGCCGCCTGGCGGGCGGTGAAGGCGGCGAACAAGGACGAGCTCCGTCGCTACGTCGAGTCGACGACCGGTGAGCGGATCGATCCGTCGTCGATCTTCGATGTGCAGATCAAGCGACTCCACGAGTACAAGCGCCAACTCCTCAACCTGCTGCACTGCGTTGCCCTGTACCAGGAGCTGAAAGAACACCCGTCGTCCGACCGCGTCCAACGCACGGTCCTCTTCGGTGCCAAGGCGGCGCCGGGCTACGCGGTGGCCAAGCTGATCATCCGCTTCGCCAACGCCGTGGGCCGAGCGGTCAACCAAGACCCTCAGGTCAACGACCAGCTGAAGGTGCTGTTCCTTCCGAACTACAACGTGTCGCTCGCGGAACTGCTCATCCCGGCGGCCGATCTCTCCCAGCAGATCTCCACTGCCGGCAAGGAGGCATCGGGGACCGGCAACATGAAGTTCGCCCTCAACGGCGCCCTCACCATCGGCACGCTCGACGGTGCCAACGTGGAGATCCGCGACTGCGTCGGCGACGACAACATCTACATCTTCGGCAACACCGTCGAGGACATCGCTGCCCTCCGGGCCCGGGGCTATGACCCCAACGCGTACCTCGGGGCCGGGTCACCCCTCGGCCGTGCGCTCGATCTCGTGCGCTCGGGGTTCTTCTCACCCGAAGACCACGGAGCGTTTGCCCCGTTGGTGGAGCTCATCGTCGACCATGGCGACGAGTACTTCCTCGCGGCCGACTTCGACTCTTACACCGCAGCGCAGCGTCATGTCGAGGCCGACTACCGGGACCCGGCCCTCTGGACGGCTAAGACGATCCGCAATGTCGCCAACATGGGGATGTTTTCTTCGGACCGCACGATCCGGGCGTACGCCACAGAGATCTGGGGCGTCGAACCCCTTCGGTGATCCGCTGGCCGGGCCCGTCGCCGGAACTCCCACCCCAGTAGGGTGCACCTCGTGCTTGAGAACGCGGACCCGCGCTGGGGCGAAATCGATCGGTACCTCTTCAACGAGGGCCGGCACCTTCGCCTTTGGGAGCACCTGGGCAGCCATGTCGGGGTGCACGACGGGACTCCTGGCGTCTGGTTCGCGGTGTGGGCGCCCGATGCCCAGTCGGTGTCCGTCGTTGGTGACTTCAACGCCTTCGACGCCACGAGCCACTACATGCTGGCGGTCGGGTCGACCGGCGTCTGGTCCGCGTTTGTCGCCGGGGCCACGGTGGGCCAGTGCTACAAATACGCCGTGCGCGGTGCCGACGGTCGTACCGTCCACAAGGCCGATCCCCTGGCGAGGGCGACGGAGGTTCCTCCCCGAACGGCCAGTGTCATCGAATCCTCCGCCTACGAGTGGAACGACGCCCGATGGATTGCCCGGCGCGGTTCGGCGAACCCATGGCGTTCCCAGATGTCGATCTACGAGGTCCATCTCGGTTCGTGGCGGGGAACGCGCCCCTATGCCGAGCTCGCCGAGGAGCTCGCCGCCCATGTGAAGGACCTCGGGTTCACCCACGTCGAGCTCATGCCCGTTGCCGAGCATCCTTTCGGTGGCTCCTGGGGTTACCAGGTGACCGGGTACTTCGCACCGACATCCCGGTTCGGTTCGCCCGACGAGTTCCGCCACTTCGTCGACATCCTCCACGGCCACGGCATCGGCGTCATCGTCGACTGGGTGCCCGCCCACTTCCCGAAGGACGAGTGGGCGCTCGGCCGCTTCGACGGTACGGCGCTCTACGAGCACGCCGACCCGCGTCAGGGCGAGCATCCCGACTGGGGCACGTACGTGTTCAACTTCGGACGCACCGAAGTCCGGAACTTCCTCATCGCGAACGCGCTCTACTGGCTCGAGGAACTGCACGTCGACGGCCTACGCATCGATGCCGTCGCTTCCATGCTCTACCTCGACTACTCCCGTCGGGACGGTGAGTGGATCCCCAATCCCCACGGCGGGCGGGAGAACCTCGAGGCCGTCGAGTTCCTCCGCGAGCTCAACACCGTCGTCCACGCCCACGTGCCGGGCGTGCTCGTCATCGCCGAGGAGTCGACGGCATGGCCATCGGTGTCGCGGCCGGTCGATGCGGGCGGTCTCGGGTTCGGCTTCAAGTGGAACATGGGGTGGATGCACGACACCCTCGAGTACTTCTCGAAGGATCCCATTCACCGTCAACACCACCACCACGGCCTCACGTTCGGCCTCCTCTACGCCTTCACCGAGAACTTCGTCCTTCCGCTGAGCCACGACGAAGTGGTCCACGGCAAGGGCTCACTGCTCACGAAGATGCCCGGCGACGATTGGCAAAAGCGGGCCAATCTGCGTTCGCTCTACGCGTGGATGTGGGCCCACCCGGGCAAGCAACTGCTGTTCATGGGGGCGGAGATCGGCCAGTGGAACGAGTGGAACGTCGACGCCACGATCGATTGGTGGCTCCTCGGCGATCAGGCCCACGCGGGGATTCGCGACCTCGTCCGCTCGCTCAACCAGATCCAGGCGTCGTACCCAGCGCTCTACGAGCACGACTTCGCGCCGGAAGGCTTCGGGTGGATCGTCAGCGAGGACGCCTCGGCGAACGTGTTCGCGTTCGTCCGCTGGCCGGGCGAGTCGGGCACGCATGGTGCGGGTCCTGTTGTGTGCATCGCCAACCTGGCCCCAATTGTCCGGGTGGACTACGGCGTCACGCTGCCTCGCGGTGGCGAGTGGCGCGAGCTCTGCAACACGGATGCGTCGGAGTTCGGCGGCAGCGGCGTCGGCAATGCGGGAGCCGTGTGGGCCGACACCCTGGGCCGCGCCACGTTGACGCTGCCTCCTCTGAGCGTGCTCATCCTCGGCCAGAACGGCTGAGGCAACTACGCGCGGGCGAATACGGCGACGCAGGGGTACTCGGGGCAGAACACCCCGTCCACGATCGAGAGCGCGGGATCACCGGGAAGCGCGGTCGTCAGCACTGTTGTCCACTCCCCTTTGGGCAGGGTGAACGCTTCGGGTTCGTCGCCTTCGTGGAGGACGACGAGCCGGTCCTGCTCATCCGAGGTGCCGAGGAGCAGCAGCTGGAGACCGCATCCCTCCGGGTCGTCCCATTGTGCGATGGTCATCGGTTCGCCGCTCGGGGAGAACCACTGGGCATCGTCCTCAGCGAGCCAATCACGCTGCCGGAACACCGCCGATGATCGACGGAGGTCCGTAAGTTCGCGTACGAACTCCGTGAGGGACGTGTCGACGGAGGCCCAGTCGAACCAGCTCGTCTCGTTGTCGAGGCAGTACGCGTTGTTGTTGCCGTGTTGGGTGCGGCCCAGCTCGTCGCCCCCGAGCAACATCGGCGTGCCCTGCGACAGCATCAGCGTGGCGAGCAGGTTGCGCTGGGTCCGTCGACGGGCCGACGCAATGGCCGGGTCCCTGGTATCGCCTTCGACTCCGTGGTTCCACGAGCGGTTGTCGCCCGAACCGTCGTGGTTCGCCTCGCCGTTTTCCTCGTTGTGCTTGACGTCGTAGGAGACGAGGTCTCGTAGGCAGAATCCGTCATGCGCGGTGACAAAGTTGACCGACGACCAGGGCCGCCGTCCGAACGCGGCGAAGAGATCGGGATTGCCGGTGATCCGGCGGGCAAAGGCGCCGAGGGGTCTCGGCTGGTTGTGCCAGTGGTCG
>JANPDB010000572.1:0-2501 GCA_031431255.1 Acidimicrobiia bacterium
ACGGGGCGCACCATGCACAACGAGGACCCACATGCAGAGAACGACTCCAATCCAGGCCCTCGAGGACCGCACCTGGCAGAGCAAGGCGAACTGCATGGGCGTGGATCCGGAGTTGTTCTTCCCCGAGCGCGGCGCATCGACTCGTGAAGCGAAAGAAGTCTGCCGGGGTTGCGTCGTCAAGGGCGACTGCCTCGAATACGCGCTCGCCAACGGCGAGAAGTTCGGCATCTGGGGCGGGCTCTCCGAGCGTGAAAGGCGCAAGGTCCGTCGGTCGCGAGCCCTGGCCCGTCGCGCCGCCGAGGCCGCGACCGCCTGACCGGGGCGGGGCCTACCGGCCCACCCGCGTCCCCGTGCCGTTCTGCAGGTTCCGGGAGAGTCCGTACGGGGAGCGGGTACACTGGTCACCATGTCCGGTATCGGAGCTCCAGAACTCATCATCGTGCTCGTCATCGTCGTCTTGCTGTTTGGCTCGACGAAGCTGCCGAAGCTGGCCAAGTCGCTGGGCCAGGCGTCGAAAGAATTCAAGAAGGGCGTCGACGAAGGCGTGAAGGACGACGAAGGAACCAAGCCGCCCACGGCTTGATGTCCACGGCGAGCGCACCCCCGCGTTCGCTGCCGTTGTCTCTTCCCATCGGAGCCTGTGATGTCCTTTTCTTCTGCCCCAACTGAGGTAACGCCGCGTGGCAACGTTCGCGTTGTCTACCTCGGCCCCGTCGCTCCCCATTGGGACGTCGAGAGCGTCGATGTCGATCGCGGCCTCCTCGAGGAGTTCCGGCAGCGCACACTCGCGCGCCTGCAACTCGTGCCGCGCCACGACCCGCAGTTCCGACGAAACCATGACCGCGTCGTCCACGACGCCGAGCGCGAAGGCCTCACGCTGGAGTGGGACTTCGGCTCGCAGGCCACCGCCTGACCTCCCCCGCCATGCCTTGGCGAGCAGCGGGTGCGGGAACCGGTTCGTCCGTCACATCACCACTGCTCAACCGCGAGCTGAGCTGGCTCGACTTCAACGCGAGAGTCCTGGCGCTTGCTGCTGACGCCTCCGCCCCGCTGCTCGAGCGGGTGAAGTTCTGCGCGATCTTCGCGTCGAACTTCGACGAGTTCTTCGAGGTCCGCGCCGCCGCACTGCGCGCCCAGGTCGCCGCTGGAGTGAACTCGCGCTCGGCCGACGGGCTCCGCCCGCCCGCCCAGCTCTCACTCATCCATGCCGCGGCGACTCACTTGGCCGAACGACACACCGCCCTCTTCCGCGATCAACTGATGCCCGCCCTGCGTGATGCCGGCATCGACGTGGTGTCGTGGGGCGATCTAGAGGGCGACGACCGAGAAGACCTTCATCGGCTCTTTCGCGATCGCGTGTTTCCTGTCCTGACACCTCTCGCCGTCGACCCCGGGCATCCGTTCCCCTACATCTCGAATCTCTCGCTCAATCTCGCTGTCACCATGCACGACCCCGAGTCAGGGCACCGACGCTTCGCCCGCGTGAAGGTTCCGCCGTTGCTCCCACGCTTCGTCGCTCTCCCGGATCAGCGCCGCTGGCTGCCCGTCGAGGACCTGATCACCGCTCATCTGCCCGAGCTGTTTCCCGGAGTGGCGATCGATGCCAGCTTCCCCTTCCGAGTCACCCGTGACACCGACCTCGATGTCGATGAAGAGGAAGCCGAAGACCTCCTCGAGGCCATCGAGACTGAACTCCGTCGCCGCCGGTTCGGGCGCGCTGTGCGACTCGAAGTGGCAACGGGCATGCCCGCCGACATGCAGTTCATGTTGGTCGAGGAGTTGGAGATCGATGCCGACGCAGTCGTCAAGATCGACGGGCTCATCGACCTCACCGGATTGTGGACGCTCGTGGCCATCGACCGCCCGGATCTGAAGGACGAGCCGTGGATCCCGAGAACGCCGCTCGAGCTCCACGACGGTGAGCAGCCGCTCGACTTCTTCGAGGTCATTCGAACCGGTGATGTGCTTGTTCATCATCCGTACGATTCGTTCTCGTCCTCGGTCGAAAAGTTCATCGAGACCGCGGCGGCCGATCCCGATGTGCTCACGATCAAGCTCACCCTCTACCGGACGTCTGGAGACTCCCCGGTGGTGAAGGCACTCATCGACGCGGCCGAAGCTGGAAAGCAGGTCGCCGCGCTCGTCGAGCTCAAGGCCCGCTTCGATGAACAGGCGAACATCGCGTGGGCGCGAAAGCTCGAAAGAGCGGGGGTGCACGTCGTCTACGGGCTGGTCGGTCTCAAGACCCACACCAAGGTCGCGCTGGTCGTCCGGAGCGAAGCAGCCTCCGAGCTGCGTCGATATGTGCACATAGCAACAGGGAACTACAACTCGACAACGGCACGCGTCTATGACGACATCGGGCTCTTTTCTGCCGACCACGAACTCGGCGACGATGTGACGAGGCTGTTCAACGCCCTGACCGGGCTCGGCAAGATGCCCACGTTCTCCCGGCTGTTGGTGGCACCGACCGATCTCCGTCCCCGGGTGCTTGCGATGAT
>JANPDB010000573.1:0-11743 GCA_031431255.1 Acidimicrobiia bacterium
TGCGGCCACCCGGTCGGGACTAGATGGCCGATGCGATCAGGGCAATCTCGACTTTCCACTCCGGTCGGGCGAGCGTCGGGACGACGATCAGGGTCGACGCAGCGGCGTGACCGGCAAGGGCGGCGTCGCGGGCCGCCATGACCGGGCCCAGATCGTTGCCCACGACGACATAGGTCGTGTAGCTGACGGTGTCCTGCAGTGACATCCCGGCCTCGGCGCAGATCGCCGCCAGCCAGCGCCACACATCGGCCGCCTGCTCGCCCACGGTGTCGGCGATGGAGCCGTCGGGACGCGTTGCCACCGTGCCCGCGGTGTGGAGCACCCGCTCCCCCGGTGAGACCACCGCGCCGTGGCTGTAGGCGGCGACCGGTGAGGCAAGAGACGACGGGTTGATCAGTTGCGGCATCACCTTACGGTAGCGGTGTCGACAGTCGTCGGTCCCGCCCGACAGCCGAGATGACTGGGCGCCTTCAACGGCCGCTAGGTCGGGGACACCGTGCGGAGCGCTTCGAGGACCATCTCGTTCTCGAGCGGGGAGCCGACAGTGATCCGCACGCCGTCACCGGGGAAGGCCCGGCTCACGACACCATTGCGCTCGAGCGCGGTGAACACATCG
Organism: Acidimicrobiia bacterium; assembly: GCA_031431255.1. Taxonomy (GTDB): domain Bacteria; phylum Actinomycetota; class Acidimicrobiia; order Acidimicrobiales; family JANYDT01; genus JANLQX01. The sequence goes on from JANPDB010000573.1 coordinate 617, forward strand.
ACGGTCCGTTCACCGACGGGCAGCCAGATGAGGTTCGCCTGCGATTCGGGGACATCGAAGCCCAACGTTCGGACTTCACGGATGACCCGCCCTCTCTCGGCCCGGATCACCGCAACTCGCTCGGCGAGTTCGACCTGTGCCGCCGGCTGGAAAGATGCGACTGCTGCCGCCTGGCTCACCGAGGTGACGGCGAACGGGGCGGCAACCTTGTCGAGCGCGGCGATCACGGTCGGCTGACCGACGGCATAGCCGACACGGAGTCCGGCGAGGCCGTAGGCCTTCGACATCGTCCGGCTGATGAGCAGGTTGGGGAACTCGTCGATGAGCGTGACACCGTTCACGGTGGCTCCCTCGTCGATGAACTCGGTGTAGGCCTCATCGAGCACGACGAGCACATCGGAGCGGACGACGGACAGGAAGGCCCGAAGCTCGCCTTCTGTGGCCACGGTGCCGGTGGGGTTGTTCGGGTTCGCGATGAGGACCACTTTGGTATGCGGACCTACGACCTCGGCAAGGGCAGTGAGATCGAGGCGGTGCGCCTTGAGCGGTGCGGTGACATCAGTTGCTCCCACCGATCGGGAGAAGATCGGGTACGCCTCGAACGAGCGCCAGTTGAAGGCCACTTCGGCACCCGGACCGGAGAAGGCATTCAATGCCTGGAGGAGTACACCGGTCGACCCTGCCCCGGTCGTGACCCGCTCGACGGGAACGTCGAGGAAGGCGGCGAGCGCCTGGCGGAGAGCCGACGCACTGGTGTCGGGGTATCGGTTGATATCGGATGCTGCAGAGGTGATCGCGGCGACGACCGACGGGAGAGGGCCGAAGGGGTTCTCGTTCGACGAGAGTTTGGCGGCATAGGTGAGGCCGTGTTCAGCCATCGTCGCTTCGGCTGACTTCCCTGGCTTGTAGACCGGAAGACCTTCGAGCTTGGCGAGCGGTGCGGGGCGGGAGGGGTTCGTTGTCATCGCGCCGTCAGCCTTTCGCAGGTCGCCAGCTCACACCAAGCAGCGCTGCCCCGCCGAGCGCCCCACCGAGACCGATCACGGTCCCGACCCACTCATCGAGCGAGATGTCCAGGGCGTTGTCGAGGGAATACCGGCCGGCTCCCGTCATCGCCAGGAAGAGACCGATGACGGCGAGCATCATCACGTACTCCCAGCCCTCACCCTTGTTGAAGATGAAGAAACCATTCTTGCGGTGCGAGACGATCCCGGCCACAAGCATCAGGCCGACAAATGCCGCGCCAGCAAAGGGAGTCAGCAGCCCGGCGGCGAGCGCAAGGCCCGCGCCGATCTCGGTGAAGGCGGCGAGACGGGCGTGCACGGCGCCGGGGCGCATGCCCATGGACTCGAACCACTTCGCTGTTCCCGCGAGTCCCCTCGTCTTATTGAGCCCGTGATAGGCCATGGTCACGCCGGCGGCCACGCGGAGCAGGAGCAGAGCGAGATCGGCTTCATGCATAGGACGAGCAGTCTGGCAGACCGTCCAGCGAAGGTGGTTGCGGTGACTCGGACGTCCGGCCAGCGCCTCGACTGCGCGCTCAGGCAATCAACGTGTCGTAGTGGCGGACGCTCTCGAGCAGGCTGGTGCGCATCAGATAGGTGCGACGCCGCTCGCGATCGCCAGCCGTGGCAATCATGTCGTCGCGATAGGCCGCCCGCTCGGCGGGGTCCGTTGCCGAGAGCCGTGCGTAGTTCCCGTGGGTCGTGGCCTTGACGTGATCGACCGAGACGCCCCGACGCCACGCCGCGACCCGGTCGAGCTCGTCGACACCCGCCTCGCCCCGCCACTGACGCAGAAGGGTCTTCACGAAGAACCAGGAGTCGTGCACTCCGGAATTCATTCCCATGCCACCCAACGGGTTGTTGATGTGCGCGGCGTCGCCGGCGAGCAGGACGCGTCCGACCCGATACGTCTCGGCCACCCGCTGATGGACCTTGTAGAGCGTCGTGTGCAGGACGTCGTAGCCGCCAGTTACAGGAGCGATGCCCTGCAGGCGTGCTTGGACACGATCCGGTTCACGGGCTTGTTCATCCGTCTCGCCGTCGCGGATCGGGAACAACGCCCGCCATGCCTGCGGAGTGTTGAGCAACACGAGATACTCACGAGGATCAGCGATGTAGTTGACGTGCGCGAGGTCCGGGAGGAGCTCTCGGAAGTCGTTCGTGGTCGAGGCCACGAGGTAGCGATCCTCGTAGGTGATGCCGTCGAACGCCACGCCGAGCTCCCGGCGCACGGCCGAGTGGGCGCCGTCTGCGCCGATCAACCACTCTGCAGTCAACTGGTGCGTACCCGCTTCAACGTGGACGGCGCCCTCGCTCTGGCGCACCGAGGTGACCGGCGAATCGAAGATGACCTGCACGTTCGGGAACGCCCGCAGCGCCTCGACGACCAGCGGGGTGTAGTGCGACTGCTGGAGCTGGATGCGGAACGGGAACGCGGTGACATCGGCCAGCTCGGACATGTCGAACGACGCAACCACGCCGCCGCCACGGTCTCGGAACTGGAACTCCGGCGCCTTCAGACCACGACGGACGACCTCGTCGGCCAGACCGAGCTCGGCCAGGATCTCGAGCGTCGGCGAATGGAACGTCGATGCACGCGACTCGGTCGAGAGGCCCGGTCCATCGGTGACGAGAACCACAGATCGCCCCGCTTGCCCGAGCGCGAGGGCCGCACTGAGTCCGACCGGGCCGGCACCGGCAATCACGACGTCGACGCCGCTCGTCACCACTGCCTAGAACTCTTCGAGCAGTCGACCGAAGCCGCGGCGCTGGTCGTCGATTCCGTAGGTGCGGAGGGCATGCCAGAGCGTGGCGGTATTGATGGCGATCACCGGCTTACGGAAGAACTTCTCGGCCTCGGCGGCGAGCCGGACCATCGAGAGGTTCGTCCCGCACTGCACGATGGCGTCGCAGTCAGCCACGTTCATGTCGTTGAGAACGGTGACGAGCTCATCCTCGGTGACTTCCGCGATCGCCGTGGCGTTCGGGCATTTCAGACCGCGGCTCTTCACCACATCGAAGCCGGCCTCCGTGAAGTAGTTGGCAACTTCTCGGTCGGCAATCGGCTGGTATGGCGTGAGCACACTGATCCTTCGGACACCGAAGCGCGTGAGCACTTCGCGGCACGCGGTCGCGCCGGTCGAACACGGGACACCGCCGGTGTAGCCATCGATTCGTGCTTCGAAGTCACGATTGCCGGCAAGGCCGTTCCAGAAGGTGCCGGCGGACATGCCCATCACGTAGTAGTCGGGCTTGCACGTCTTGACACTTGCCACTGCATCGCCGACGTTGTCCAGCACCTGTTTGATCAGATCGAGGAACTCCTCATCGTTGGACAGCGCCGGCCGATCGATCATGAAGCGCCCGGCGTGGATGGTGACACCAGGCGGCGCGAGCAGGTTGAAGTCGTGTTCCACGACGGTGTTCGTCGACGGCACGATGGCAGCGAACTTGGCCCGGTAGCCGGTTACGTCAGGCATCGGGCCACCTTCGCTTCGCCCCGCCGATGAGCGGTCGATTTTTCGTCATGACGGGACACGGTATCGCCCGAAGGGCCCGGCTGCCCAACGCTCAGTACCATGGCGCAATGGCCGATAGTCCCGCTTCACCCGCCCCGACGCTGAGAGTCGGTGCCGCGCAGTTCTGTGCCGGAACGGATGTCGACGAGAACCTCGCCGCCTGCCTGCGCCTCGTCGACGACGCGGCCGCGCTGGGCGTCGAAGTTCTCGTTCTCCCCGAGTTCTCGAACCACGCGGCCTGGTACGACGACGCGCGGCACGCGTGGAACGTGGCCGTCGAGGTCGACGGACAGTTCGTCGCCGCGGTCGGTGCCCGCGCCCGACAGCACCGGATGTACGTGCAGCTGAACGTAAGTGTACGTAGCGACAACACTCCCGGCGGTCCGCTCACCACCTCGAACCTTCTGCTCGGTCCCGACGGCACACTCGTCGGTCGCAGCGACAAGACCGTACTGATGGGCAACGAGAACACTCATTTCACGAAGGGGTCGAAACCGAACCCGGTCCTCGACCTCCCGATCGGACGAGTCGGCCTCTATGCGTGCATGGAAGGCGTGATCACCGAGCCGGCACGCGCTCTCGTCGTGCGAGGAGCGCAGCTCCTTCTCAACTCGCTGAACTCGTTCGCCACCGACGAGGCGTCGCTGCACATCCCGGTCCGCGCCGCGGAGAATGGCGTGTGGGTCGTCGCCGCGAACAAGGTCGGCCCGATCGTGCCGGTCGAGAAGCTGGCGTCTGTCGCCGAGATGCTCAAGGTGCCCCCTTCGGCGCTCAACGGCGGCGGGGAGAGCCAGATTGTCGCGCCCGACGGCACCGTCGTCGCCAGAGCCTCCCGCGACAGGGAAGAGATCGTCGTGGCCGACATCTCGGTGGCTGCCGGGGTCGTAGCCGCCATGCTCCGACCGGATGGAACCGATCGGTTGGGCATGCGACGGCCGGAACTCTACGGCCGTCTCGGTGAGGATCCCAGGTTCCGCACAACCGGTCCGATGCACGCCGCTCCTGTCGTCGCCGCCGTTGCGGTGCCGAAGGGTCCCCAACCATCCGCGGTTGCGGACGTCGTGCGCCAGGCCGTCGCGGCCGGGGCGCGCCTCATCGTGCTTCCCGAGTTGTGCGGTCTCTTCGAGCAGGAAGACGTTCGAGGTCTCGACACGCGCTCACTCAGCGATGCAATCAGCGATGCGGTCCGCGCCGCCGAGCAGGAGGCGTTCGTCGTCACTTCTTTCGCGATCGACGGTGCCCACGTCGGTGTGGTCATCGGCTCCGCCGGCATCGTTCACCGTCAACTCCAACTGCACGCCTCGGCGCGCCACGCCGACTGGTGCCGGGCACTCGGCTCTTCGGTCGACTGGATAGACCTGCCGTTCGGGCGGGTTGCCGTGATCGTGGGGGACGATCTCGTGGTTCCCGAAGTCGCCCGACTGGCGGCCCTTGCCGGGGTGCAGATCGTGGCCGCACCCATTTCTATCGCCGAGCCGTGGGAGGTCACGCTCGGACTCGCCGAACGCTCGGCGGAGAACCGGATGTGTCTGGTCGCGGCGAGCGCGACGCCGGGATTCGAGGCGGGAATCCTCACCTCGCTCCCGGCTGGAATGACGCTTTGGGCCGAGGGGCGCGAGCGTCCCTTCGACGGTTCCATCAACGTTCCCGACATCACCGTCGCCGGCTTCGGCGCGGGAGTGACCACGATGACGCTCCAGCCGCAGAACGCGGCCAACAAAGTGCTGTCACGCAACACCGATCTGCTCGACGGCCGCCCGTGGCAGATCGCTGAACCGCTGACGACCTCACGGGCCTCGTGAGCCGAACGGCTTTTGGGAGAGAGGTTGCCCCAATCCGTGGGGGCTAAACACCTCCGAGCGACGTTGGGAGGTGTTCTGCCCCCATATCTGGGGGCAACCTCTCTCCCAACGGCTCAGCGGGTCAGGGCCACCCGCCGGAGGATGGCTTCCCAGTGGTCGAGGCCGGGGACGTCTCGTCCCTCGACCTTTGCGGCCTCGTCCGCCCGGCGAAGCACCAGGGCATCATCGGCTGCAGGTTCCGCTTCGAACGCCGCTCGTTCGGTGTCGTCCATGTCACCTCCCTGTAGGGCCAAGGTGTGGACGCTCTCCGACGAAAGCATCGCCCGATACTCAGGGTCGACCGTGACCAGATACCGCTTCGCGTCGACATGGAGCTTCACGAGCGAGGCGACGCGGTCTCCGAGCAGCGGCCGAACGATGTCGGCGCCGACGACACCGTGCATCGCTTCGGTGGTCACTCGATGGGCGACGTCGTGGACCAATCCGGCGACCTGCAGTTCGACGTCCTCGGGGACTCGCTGCGTAAGTTCGTACGCGCATTGAAGACCATGCCCCTTGACGTCGTCGCGGAGAACGTCGAGGAGCGAATCGATCGTCCAGGCCACCGGGCCGGCACCGGCATCATTGGGCGCAAGGTCGTTCGTCATTCGATCCTCCTGGGATCATCGGGGCGGAAAAGTGAGCGTGACCTTACGGAGACCAGGTGAATCACAGGCCGGTACGTGCAGTCGCAACGGCGAACACTGCGTGAACGGCTGCTCCACGAGTGTTCGCGGCGTGTTCACTTGACGGACCCGCTCGGTCTCTCGACGCTTCATAGCGGGGATTCATGGTTGGACCGCCCCCGTCGCGACCCGACATGGTTCCCGGTCACCGTCATCGAGAAGAACGAGGATTCCTTGCGCCCCATCTCCGATCGCCATGCACAGGTGGCCCGAGCAACCGCCGGTCTCCACCCGGTGTTCGCCGCTTCCGCCGGCGCGGCCATCGACGCGCTGTCGCTCTGCCTGTCGACGATGACCCGCTCGGAACTCGAACGCGACACTGGCCTGGGCGCGGACGGCACGCCGACGATGCACCTCGACCGGGTCGTGGAAGCGGCGATAGTCGAGGCCACTGCTCCGTTCGGGGTGAACGTGCTGTCCGAGGAGATCGGGTTCGTCGATCGAGGGTCCTCGCTCACGCTCGTCGTCGACCCGGTGGACGGGTCGGCGAACGCAGCGGCCGACGTGCCTCTGTCATGCTTCAGCGCAGCTCTGGCCGACGATCATCGTTTCGTCTCGGCGGCAACCGTGTGGCTCGAGACCGGCCGGACGTGGGCGGCCGATGCCTTGGGCGGACACCAGTCCCCTGGGCGCTGGGCGACGACCGGTCGTCGGGCGCTCGACGGCGCTGCCGTGTCGTTGCTCCGGCCCCACCCACGGAACCGGGACGCGTGGTGGCGTGTCACCGAACGTGCTGCGCGCGTACGAATTCTTAGTACGACGTGTCTGGAAGCGATGCTGGTCCTCCAGGGGTCGACGGATGCCTTCGCCGATGCCGGCAGCGACACCCACCGACTCGTCGACCTGGCGGCCGCCGCGGTGCTTCTTCCGCTTGCCGGCGGCGTGGTCGTAGACGTGCACGGACGCACCATCGAGTTCGACACCGACCTGACGAAACGATGGAGTGGGATCGTCGCGGCGACACCCGAACTCGCCGACGAGATCGCCGCCGCTGTGCTCGGTCAGTAGACGCGGTCGGGTCGGAGTTCAGCCGACACGACGCCCTGCGCTGTAGACACTGTTGACCATCGGCACACCGTCGCGCAGGGCCACCCGAACGAGATCGGCGCGCATACCGGGACTGATGCGACCGCGATCATCATGCAAGTGCACGGCGCGGGCCGGGCCAGACGTCACCAGCCCGATCGCCTCGGCCAGCGGAAGCACACCGCTCGAGGCCAGCACGAACGGCGCGTGCAGGAGTGAGTAAGGCACGTAGTCGCTCGTGACGATGTCGAGCACACCAGATCCGGCAAGGTGGGCGGCGGCGACGTTCCCCGAGTGGGAGCCACCACGGACGATGTTCGGAGCACCCGCAGCCGTGAGCATCCCGGCGGCCCGGGCGCCGCGGGCAGCGATCTCGCTCGTGGGAAACTCGGAGATCGTGACCCCGCTGCGCACCGCGAGGTCGATGTCGTCGAGGGTTGCATCGTCGTGGCTCGCAAGCGGGAGTCCACGCTCCGTCGTCATCTTCGCGATCCGCTCCCAGTTCGGCATGGAATGCTCGGCCTGGCGCGCCTGGAGTCGTTCGATGTGCGTGTCGATGTCGACATCGACGCCACCGGAATCGGTGCGATACGGTCGGGTGGAGCTTCGGTAGTGATCGAGGTCGCGGTACTGACGACCGCCGGGCGTGTGGTCCATGAGGGACACCAACGTGAGGAGCGGGTTGTCGACGAGGTCCTCGAACAGGCCAGGAGTGCGGGCGTCGGCGACCTCGCAGCGATAGTGCAGCTTGTGATCGATTCGGTTCGCCCCGCTCATCTGCGCGCTCGTGATCGCGTCAAGCGCCTCACGCAAGATGTCCGACCGGAATCCGTCCCCTCCGAGGTCGCCGATGCATAGTGAGTCGAGCACCGTCGTGATGCCGCTGGCCGCCAGCATCGCATCGTGTCCGGCCACGGCCGCAGCCGCCGGCCAGATGGACTGAGGACGCGGACGCAGATGCCATTCGAGGGCGTCGGTGTGAATCTCGATCAACCCGGCGAGGAGATAGTCGCCCATGCCGTCGATGGCCCCAGGGACACCCGACCGACCTTCGCTGACGTCGCTGATCATCCCGTCGACGACCTGGACGGACCCGAAGATGATCTCGTGCTCGAGCACGACGTCGACATTCGTGAGGATGAAGCTGTTCATCGGCCACCGTCCTTCGCGTCGAGTGACGAAATGGGATGACCGGCGCCGACGGGAATCGGGTCAACCGTGAAGACTCGTGTAGCAACCCGCTCGCGCACGGCGGGGTCATGAAAGATGCCGACGATCGCAGCACCGGCGAGACGCGCTTCGGTGAGGAGCTCGACCACGACGTCGCGATTGGCTTCGTCGAGTGAGGCGGTCGGCTCGTCGACAAGAAGGATCGGGTGACCTGCCGCAAGACCACGGGCGACGTTCACCCGCTGCTGCTCACCGCCGCTGAAGGTCGCCGGGGCGAGAGACCAGAGGCGCTCGGGGACGTTCAGCCGACGGAGCAACTCAGCGGAAGCCTCCCGTGCCTCCTCGGCGCTTCGCCCCTGGGCGAGGATCGGTTCACCGACGATGTCGATGGCCGGGACACGCGGGATCACACGGAGGAACTGGCTGACCCATCCGACGGTGTGGCGGCGGATGTCGATGATGGCCGACGGCTCGGCGGTGACCACGTCGGTGAATGCGCCGGCGTGGCGGATCCAGACTTGCCCTGCGGTCGGTTGGTAGTTCGCCGCGAGGCAGCGGAGCAGCGTCGACTTCCCCGCACCGGACGGACCAGAGAGGGCAACGCACTCGCCGGCCGACACGTCGAGGTCGACGGACTCCAGCACATGGAGCCGCGCGCCGCCCTGGGTGTACAGGGTGAACGTCTTCGACAGACCGCGCACGGTGATCGCCGTCGAGTCGGTCAGGTTTGTCGGAACCGAAGTGCCGATTGCGGACGGATCATGGACGAGAAGCGCAGAGTTCATGGCACCAGTACCGAGGAGACGAGGAGTTGGGTATAGGCATGGCGAGGATCGTCGAGTACCCGATCCGTGAGCCCCTGCTCGACAACGTCGCCGCCCTGCATCACCAGCAGACGATCTGCCAGCAACCGGGCGACCCCGAGGTCATGCGTGACGATCACCGCGGCAAGACCGAGGTCGTGGACAAGCGATCGAAGCAGGTCGAGCAGCCGGGCCTGCACCGACACATCGAGGCCGCCCGTCGGTTCGTCGAGGAAGACGAGCCGTGGCCCGGGGGCGAGCGTGCGGGCAATCTGCAGCCGTTGCTGCATCCCGCCGGAAAACTGCCGAGGAAGGTCGTCGACACGATCGGCGGTGATCTCGACCCGGTCGAGCCAGTCCGTCGCCGCGGCCCGGAGTGATCCGTAGTGACGGGTTCCGAGGTCCATCAGGCGTTCGGCGATGTTGGCACCCGCAGAAACGCGCATGCGCAGCCCGTCGCGTGCGTTCTGGGTCACAAACCCCCACTCGGTGCGGGCGAGCCGGCGGAGCTCGACCTCGTCGGCGGTGGTCACTTCGGTCGACCGGCCGGCGCGGTCGCGGTACTGGATCGATCCCTCGACCCCTTGCAAGCGACCGGAGCAGGACGCGAGCACCGTGGTCTTGCCGGAGCCGGACTCCCCGACGATTCCGAGAACTTCCCCCGGGAAGAGATCGAACTCGACGCCCCTACACCCGACGCGCGATCCGTAGAACTTGGTAAGTCCGCGTACGGAGAGCAGCGGGGTCACAGCACCGACTCCGTTGTCGATGTGGGCGCCCCGGCGAGGTTGGTCTGGCACTGATAGGAGTCCGAACAGGCGAAGAGGCGGGTTCCGAGGTCGTCGACGATGATCTCGTCGAGAAAGGTGTCGGTGGCGCCACACAACCCGCAGGGCTGGTCCCAGTGCTCGATGGTGAACGGGTAGTCCTCGAAGTCGAGGCTGCGCACCTTCGTGTACGGCGGCACCGCGTAGATCCGCTTCTCGCGACCGGCACCGAAGATGGCAAGCGCCGGCGAGCGGTCGAGCTTCGGGTTGTCGAACTTCGGGATCGGCGACGGCGACATCAGATAGCGCTCGTCGACCATTACGGGATAGCTGTACGCGCTGGTCACCCGACCCTGTTGCGCGATGTCTTCGTACAGGCGGACGTGCATAAGCGAGTAGTCGGCCGTCGCATGCAGGCGGCGGGTCACCGTTTCACGCGGCTCGAGGAAGCGAAGTGGCTCAGGGATCGGGACCTGGAACACGAGAACCTGGCCCTCGCGCAGAGCCATCTCGGGAATCCGATGGCGGGTCTGGATGATCGTGGCCGCATCCGTCCGGTCTGTTGTCGCAACACCGGTTGTGCGGGCGAAGAAGGAACGGATCGACACGGCATTGGTAGTGTCGTCGGAGCCCTGGTCGATCACCTTCAACACGTCGTCGGGTCCGATGACCGCAGCGGTGCATTGGATTCCGCCAGTGCCCCACCCATACGGCAGGGGCATCTCGCGACTTGCGAACGGCACCTGGTATCCGGGAACAGCGACCGCTTTGAGAATCGCGCGACGGATCGAACGTTTCGTCTGTTCGTCGAGGTACGCGAAGTTGTACCCGGTCGCCGAGGCCGCGGTGGAACTGTGGGCGCGGGATTCGGGTGCGTTCATCGGGCGTTCGCCTTCTCCCAGTCGTCGCGTAGGCCGCGGACCAGGACGAGTTCGGATTGGAAGTCGACGTAGTGCGGGAGCTTGAGGTGCTGCACGAACCCCGACGCTTCGAGGCTGTCGCTGTGGCTCACGACGAACTCGATGTCCTGCGCCGGTGCCTCACCATGTGAGGCCTCGCCGAGCTCCTCGGCCCGCATCGCCCGGTCGACGAGCGACATCGCCATGGTCTTGCGCTCGGCTTGTCCGTACGCCAGGCCGTAGCCGCGGGTGAACTGCGGGGGCGTGCTCACAGATCCCTGGAACTGATTGATCATCTCGCACTCCGTCACGTCGATCTCGCCGATGACGATCGGGAAGTCGAGTTCGTCGGGAACGATGGAAACGTCGACGCTGCCGATCCGTATCTCGCCGACGAACGGATGCGTCGACC
>JANPDB010000574.1:0-9090 GCA_031431255.1 Acidimicrobiia bacterium
TCGTCCGCTTCGACGAGGTAGTTGGCGAGGCCGATCGACAATGCCTCCTCGCCACCGACCTTGCGCGAGGACATCAGCAGATCCAGCGCCACGGACGGACCGACGAGACGCGGAAGCAGCCAGCTCAGGCCCCACTCGGCAATCAACCCGCGCTGGGCGAATGCGGTGAGGAACAGCGCGTCGGGCGAGACGACGCGCAGATCGCAGCAGAGCGAAAACGGGAACGCCATGCCGGCGACGGCTCCATTCACCGCAGCGATGATCGGCTTGTCGATCATCATCAGCTGTGGGAAACGTCCCGTGAACTCGCCCGTCGCCTCGGTGGCACCAGCGGCGACAGCCTGGCGATCGGGCCGAGCGGTGCCACCACCCTCGGAAAGGTTGCTCAAGGTCTTCATGTCGGCCCCGGCGCAGAACGCCCGACCCGCACCCGTGATGACGATGCCGACCACCGATCGGTCAGCTGCTGCGCTCTGCAGCGCGTCCTTGATCTCGCCATCCATCGTGTCGGTCCAAGCGTTCATCGACGCCGGACGGTTCAAAGTGATGACGGCAACCGGGTCACTGACTTCGTAGAGGATCTCGCTGTACATACCACGACGCTTCCACAGCGCGAGACGCGCGAGCCAGTCGCGAGGTGCCGCCCGGTGTGCCTACAGCCGTTCGATGATGACGGCGGGGGCCATGCCGCCGCCGGCGCACATGGTCACGAGACCGAAGCGACCGCCGCGACGCTCGAGCTCGTCGAGCACCGTGCCTATCAGCATCGCACCCGTCGCACCGATCGGGTGCCCGAGAGCAATCGCTCCACCGTTGACGTTGATCTTCTCGCGATCGATGTTGAGGTCGCGGATGAACTTCTCGGTTACGACGGCGAAAGCCTCGTTGACCTCGAACAGATCGATGTCGTCGAGCGTGAGCCCGGCTTTCGCCAGGACCTTGCGGGCGGCCGGAACCGGTGCATTCAGCATCAGGGTGGGGTCGTCGCCCACGTTGGCGATCGCCAACACGCGGGCTCGCGGCTTGAGGCCGTGGGCCTTGGCGTAGTCAGGACTGGTGATGAGCAGCGCCGCTGCGCCATCGACGACGCCCGAGGAGTTGCCGGCATGGTGGACATGGTCGATGTCGAGACCGGGATAGCGCTTGAGCACCATCGAGCGATAGGTGTTGCCTTCGTCGTCGAGCACCATGTCGGCGAGGGCGGCGAACGACGAGGGCAGCTGTCCGAGGCTGTCGGCGGTGGAGCCCGGACGGGGATACTCCTCGCGGTCGAGGGCCACCGATCCGTCGGCTCGCATCACCGGCACCAGGCTCTTGGCGAAGCGCCCCTCGGCGATTGCCACTGCGGCCCGACGCTGCGACTCGGCGGCGTATTCGTCGAGCGCCCGACGTTCGATCTTCTCGATCGTGGCGATGGCGTCGGCGGCGACCCCCTGGTTCGTCTGCGGATGCAGCTCACGCAATTCGAGGTTGCCCCGGTCCATGAACGGCAGGCGAGGGCCACCCTTACCGTTCGCGCCGTGCCCCGACATCATCTCGCAGCCGCCGGTGATCACGACGTCCTCGAGGCCCGACATCACCGACGCGGCACCGATGTTCGTGGTGGTGATACCCGAACCGCAGAAGCGGTCGAGCGTGACACCGCTGACCCGGATGTCGTAGCCCGCGGTGAGCGCCGTCATCCGACCGATGTCGCCGCTCTGCGTGCCGGTCTGCGATGACGTACCCCACACCACATCGTCGACATCGGCGGTGTCGAGGTTGTTGCGCTCGCGAAGGGCCTTGAGCACCGTTGCCCCGAGTACCTGCGGATGGATGTCGGCGAGCGAGCCTTTGCCCACCTTGCCGATTCCTCGGGGGGTGCGGACGGCGTCGATGATCCAGGCTTCGGGCATGGTGGTTCCTTGAGGTGTCGGGCGCCGGCGGAGCGCGTCGGATGCACAGTACCGGTTGCCCTTCGACATCACCCAGCCGCCAGATGGGTACTGTTCCCGGGATGAACGCCAACATGCCCGCCGTTTCCCTCATCGCCGTTCCCGGACGCCGCGCCGCCACGATCGCGCTGGCCAAGGAACTCGAGGACCGGGGCTTCGCCGGCATCTGGTGTCCCAGCTACGGAGACTGCATGGCGCTGTGCCAGGAGATCGCTCACGCCACGTCGACCATCGTGTTCGGCACGTCGATCCAACCGATCTATCTGCGCCACGCCTTCGATCTCGGCAACCACGCCGGGTTCCTCCACGAGATCAGTGGAGGACGATTTCGCCTCGGGCTCGGTGTCAGCCACGGTCCCGTCCATCAGCAGCTCGGAGCGGCCGCCGGCAAGCCCCTCAGCGATATGCGCGCGTATGTTGAGCAAATGCGTTCGAACGAGCGCGCTTCGGGAGCGCTCCCTCCTCTGGTGCTGGCGACCCTCCGCGACAAAATGCTCGACCTCGCCACCGAGGTCAGCCAGGGTGCGGTGTGGGCAAACGCTTCGGTGTCGAACATCGCCACGCAAGCCACGCGTGCCCGCACGAACTCTGCCGACACCTTCTTCCTGGGCAACATGGTGCCGACGGTGATCGACGACGACCGTGATGCCGCACGCGCGATGCACCGCAAGACGCTCTCCGGCTACATCCGCCTCCCCAACTACCGCAACTACTGGAAGGCGGCCGGGTTCGAACAGGAGATGGTGGACATCGAGGCCGCGCTCGAGGCAGGCGACCGTGATCGCCTGCCCACGTTGATGACCGACCGCTGGCTCGACGACGTGACGCTCTCCGGCTCCGCCGCGCAGGTTCGGGAAGGGGTCAAGCGCTGGCAGGCCGCCGGGGTCACGCCGATCGTGGTTCCGGCGGCCGCGTCCGGCGGCCAGATGAAGGCCTTCGCCGACCTGTTCGCGGCATATGCGTAGTAGCGCGAGTCACAATGCCAACGGCGCAGTGTGTGCCGGGCGACGTCGACCCGGTGCCGAACTCGTTGGCTCGCCGTGAGCCAGAGGTTGGTGCCAGCTGAAATGCCAATAATGTGGGCGGGGGTTTGGTCCTCCTGCGGGGGCCGACATAACTCCGTCAGCTTGAACAAGCTGCACGTCGAGCGCGTCATGCGATTGTTGTAGAGGTAGTCCGTCGGGTCGCAGGAACACGATTCGCGCTGAGCAGTCATCTCAGGTGATAAGTCTCGGAGCATCGGAATACAGCCGATAATTTGACATGGTTCCCGACGTACTCCAATCGTGAACCGCCACGGCGTCGAGCTGCCACTTCACCGGGTGGTCCGAGCCGATGGCGACCTCGGCGAACACCGTCCGGTGGGCCACGGCCCCCCGGACCAAGGTCGCCTGAGCATTCTCCGTCATCGACCAATCCGTCTCATACTGAGCGCGCACGGCCTCGCGGCCAACGAGCACGCGACCATCCGTTCGACGGTAGTTGACGTCTTCGGAAAACATCTCTATCAGCCCGTCGAGATCCCGAACGCTGTAACGACGAAGCAGTTCTCGCGACAGCTCGAGCGGGTCCATCCACGCATCCTCGCCGATCGACGCTGGCGCCGCTAGTTCAGCTGGCCGACCGGCGCGCCGACGGTCGCGCCGATGACTCCGTCGATCGGCCGCCGCCGACCGGCCTGCCTCGGACTCGGCGCGGAAAAAGGATTGGCCAGCACGACATCCGATGTCGCAACACGATCGAAGAAGGGACGACAACAACTCAGCGCGCTGAGCATCAGTCAACGTGAGAGCCCGTGCAGGAACGACCCACCCCCAACCCCACATTCCCTTGGCGTTTCAGTGCTGCACCACCGGTGTCGCAAGGTCCCGGAGAGGGCCACGAGAGTCTCGAATATTTTGGATTCTTCGAATGTCCTCCTCTAGACGGTCCGCTTTTGTCATACCCTTTTCGTACACTTGTACGCATGAACCTGATCGGAGCAGACGAGATCATCGGCGACCTTCGCCGGCTGAACCTCGCCGCGGTCACCGCGCCTGCGGTACTCGGCGCGCTCTCCGGCGTGCAACGCCTCCGCGGAATACTCGACTCCGCCGAGATCAGCCTGGCACACCGACTCAACGACCTGACCCACAACGCACCCGCCGACCTCGCCGCCGCGACACAACGTTCGCGTCACTCCGGAGACCGCGTCTACGTACGGGCCGCAACCCTCGCCGCTGTCCCATCGCTCACCGAGCCGTTGCAAGCCGGCCGCATCCAGGGCGCCCACGTCGACACCGTTGCGAAGATCCTCCGCACCGTCGACGAACAACATGCCGCCCAGTTCTCCGCACTACTGCCCGACCTCGTTGCCGACGCCGCATCATCGAACGCCACACCCGACGATCTCGCCCGCGCACTGAACCGTGCCGCACGGGCACTCGAAAACGACGACGGAATGACCCGCTTCACCCGACAACGACGCGACACCGCACTGCACACCTGGACCGACAAACGAACCGGCATGTTCCGACTGTCGGGTCGATTCGACCCGTTGAGCGGTGTCGTGCTGCACGGGCACATCCAGGCCATGGTCGCCGCGTTGTTCGCCGAACGCGTCCCGTCCACCTGCCCAACCGACCCCGGCGCGAAACAGGACCACCTCCGTGCCCTCGCCCTCCTCGCCCTGATCATGCAACAACAGCAGTCCGTTGGGCTCACCGTCGTTCCCGACAACGCCGCCGCATCGCCGGACTCGTCCGACTCGTCGTTTGGCGAAATCGGACGCAACTGCGACGCTGATGCAGACAGCAGCCATGCCGGGGCCGGCAAAGGTGACCTCGACGAATGGTCGACGTTCTTCCGGGGCGGACCGAGCCGGTTGGGTCGGCCCGAGATCGTCGTGGTCGTCGATGCCCGACAGCAAACCCTCGATGCGAACCGCGGGTCACCCGTCGTCGACTGGGGACTGCCCGTCGAGCTCCCACCCCAAGCGCTCGAAGACCTGTTCCAACGAGCCGACGCGCATCCCGTCATCGTCCACAACGGTGTCGTCCTGCACGCGTCCGGGGAGATAGACCTCGGACGCACCACTCGCCTCGCATCAAGAGCACAACGCCGCGCGTTGCGCGCCCTCTACCCGACGTGTGCCGTGCCCGGATGCTGCGTCGCATACGAATTCACCAAACCACACCACGTCCACTACTGGGAACACGGCGGACCGACCGATTTTGCCAACCTGCTCCCGGTCTGCAGCAAACACCACCACGCAATCCACGAAGGCGGCTGGAAACTCACCCTCCAACCCAACCGCCACCTCACCATCGCCCTCCCCGACGGCACCATCCTCACCACCGGACCACCGACACGCTTCCGCGCCGCCTGAGCGGCGTGAAGGCCGACGACACCGTTCTCCGTTCGTACCGCCCGACGCGGTCACCCATCCGGTGATCGCGCATCTGAGACGACATGACGCCCAAGACCTCACCAGCTCGTCCAGACGACGACCGGCCATCGACGAGCGGCCACCACGTTCCTTGACAACTCACCGCCGGCGACCTGGTCGGGGCACACTGGTGCGATGTGTTCGATCCGGTTGCCCTTGGTCCGTGCGTGCTCCGTGGCCCAACCGGTTCGCGAGCGAGAGGCGACCCCGTGACAGAACCATCGCTCCCTGAGCGGATCGTCCACGACGAGAAGGCGCACCTCGACTTCAGCGGCGACATGAGCTACTCGGACTATCTCCACCTCGACGAGGTGCTCGGGGCGCAGCACCCGTTGTCACCGAACCACAACGAGATGCTGTTCATCGTCCAGCACCAGACGAGCGAGCTCTGGATGAAGCTCATGCTCCACGAGCTCCAAGCCGCCAAGAGCAGCATCGCCGCCGATGAGCTCGGTCCGGCGTTCAAGATGCTCGCCCGCGCCAGCCGCATCATGGAACAGCTGGTCCATGCGTGGGACGTCCTCGCCACGATGACACCGCCGGAGTACTCGGCGATCCGCCCGTATCTCAGCAGCAGCAGTGGCTTTCAGAGTTGGCAGTACCGCTGCATCGAGTTCACGCTGGGGAACAAGAACGCCGCCATGCTCAAGCCGCATGAGCACCGGCCCGATCTCTACGACGCCGTCGAGCGGACGTGGCGATCAACGTCGATCTACGACGAAGCGCTTCGACTCCTCCATCGCAGTGGGCTGGCCATCCCGGAGCGGTGTCTCGATCGGGATTGGACGGGACCGCATATCGCAGACGACACCGTCGAAGCGGCATGGACCGAGGTGTACCGGAACTCGGCGACGCGCTGGGACCTGTACCAGTTGGGCGAAGTGCTCGTCGACCTCGAAGACGCGTTCCGGCTCTGGCGATTCCGTCATGTCACCACCGTCGAGCGCATCATCGGCATCAAACGCGGCACCGGGGGCACGAGCGGCGTGGCCTACCTCCGACGCATGCTCGATGTGGTGCTGTTCCCGGAACTCTGGAACCTCCGCACCCACCTCTGAGGAGTTGCCGGCGAGAGCCGGGCGCCTCAGCGAGGAGGACGGACCTGATGTTCGGGGGCGATGCCTTGCACGAGGCGTTCGAGCTGCGTGCGGAGTAGCGGGAACACGTTGTCGAAGTAGCGATAGGTGGCGCCGGCGACGTGGGGAGTGATCGTGCAGTTCGGGGCGTCCCAGAACGGATGCCCTGCCGGCAGCGGTTCCGGATCGGTCACGTCGAGGATTGCGCGAAGGCGACCGCGCGTGAGCTCGGCGAGAAGCGCATCCGAGTCGACCACCGGACCTCGGGCGGCGTTCACGACAATCGCGCCGTCGGGGAGGGCGGCGAGCACCTCGGATCCAACGAGGCCTCGTGTCGCGTCCGTCAGAGGTGTCAGCACGACGAGGATGTCGGTGTCCGACAGGAAGGGTGCGAGCGAATCGATCGGCTGCACGTGACCGCGGGCAGTGCGCGCGAACACGTTGACCACACTCCCGAACGGCAGCAGCATCGCCTCCAATGCCTGCCCGATCGGCCCGTAGCCGAGAATGCTCACCCGCTTGTAGGCGAGGGTGTCGGTGAGCCTCGTCGCCCATCGCTGCTCCTGCTGATCGGCGACAAAACGCGGCAGCTCTCGGAGATGGCTGAGGAGCGTGGCCACGACCCACTCGGCGACTGGCTTGGCGTTGGCCGTACCGGTGTTCGACAGCATCACGTGCGCGGGGATCGCCGGTTCGATCCACTCCACACCGGCGTACATCGACTGGGCAAAGCGCAGCTTGGGCATCGTCGCCACCGCTGAGCGAAGCGGCTCGGTCTTTCCGGCGATCAGCGGAACGATGAGGGCCTCGACTTCCGCGGCATCGTCGGGCAGGGCGTCGGAGCCGTCCCACACACTTGCGGTCACGCCATTGGGCAGCCCGCCCATTCGGGTGACGGAATCTTTGGTCGGGAGCCAGACATGCATCCAAACATCCTGGCCCAGAGCATCTGCATTCAGCGAAGCGCGGTTCCGAAGCGCGGTTCCGATGCGTGCCGAGTCAGGCCCTCGACGCATGCACAGGAGCGCGCCGGAGATCCCACCGCAGATCAGCCTCCATCGCGGATGCGACACGGAGCAGGAGGTCCTCACGGCCGTACGCACCGACCATCTGCACGCCGATCGGCAGGCCCGAAGCAGACTGGGCGAACGGCACCGAGATTGCCGGCTGGCCCGTGGCGTTCCACGCTCCGGTGAACGTTGCGACGGGCCCGCTGCGGATGAGCGCTCGAAGCGGCTCCCCTTCATGGGCGACGAGGTCTCCCAACTCGGGCGGCTGGATGGCCGACGTCGGCGTGAGCAGCAGGTCGTAGTCCTCCCACCAGGTGGCGGTCTCGCGGCGCAGGCGGCTCTGGGCCGACTGGGCCTGGGCGAGACGCAGCGCGGTCACCTCCCTGGCCATCTGCACTAGGCCCCACGTGGCCGGTTCCATGTCGGACTCCCCCAGTTCACGGCCGATCCAGTCGCCCATCCGCACGAGATTCGCCTGCATGTTCACCGCCCAGATCACCAGGCCCGCATCGAGGCCGGCCCACCACTCGACAGCCGCGGGATGGGCCTCCTCCACCTCGTGCCCATGTGATTCCAGCCATTTCGCGGCGTTGCGGGCCGCGCCCTCGCACTCCGGGTCGAACGGCCCGGCAAGCGGCTTCGGCATGAGACCCACCCGGAGCCGTTCCACCGGTGCTCCGACCTCTGCGGCAAACGGCCGTGACGGCGCGGGCGCGATCACGCCGTCGCCCACGAACGGGCCCGAGGACACGTCGAGGATCGCTGCGGTGTCGCGCACCGTGACCGACACCACGTGCTGCACCGATACGCCCCATTCGTCGCCCAACGGTCCCATCGAGATCCGTCCTCGCGAGGGCTTGAGCCCCACGAGGCCGCACGACGACGCCGGGATGCGGATCGAACCACCGCCATCGGAAGCGTTCGCCGCGGGAATCATGCCGGATGCAACGGCCGCGGCGGCACCACCGGACGACCCACCGGCCGAATGGTCGTGGTTCCAGGGGTTGCGGGTGGGTCCATACGACAGCGGTTCGGTGGTGGCCACCGCGCCGAGCTCGGGGGTGTTCGTCCGGCCGAGGATCACCATGCCGGCGCGTTTATATGCGCGCGTAATGTTTGCGTCTTCATGGTGGCGATACCCGGCCGCCTTCATGGCGACGTTGCCGAGATGCAGGGGATCGCCGGCGGCGGCCGGCCACAGATCCTTCATCAGCATCGGCACGCCGCGGAACGGGCCTTCGGGCAGGCTCGGGCTCGCCGCGTCGGCCAGCGCCTGTTCGAACCGGCGATGAATGACCGCGTTGATGCCGCGATCGCCGCCGTCGAGCGCTTCGATTCGCTGTATTGCCGCGCCGACGAGCTCGACAGGTGTGACCTCTCCAGCCTGGACGAGCGCGGCCTGTGCCACGGCATCGAGGTTGGCGGTCTGACGGGCGAGATCATCCATGCGGCGAAGTCTCCGCCATTTCAAGCGATCCGGCAAAGTGCCGATCCGTGGGAGGGTTAGGTCAGCGGCGCAGGCGGATCGCCGCGATGTGATCGGCGCCGAGCGTTCCCGCCGGTACGAAGACGACCGACCCGTCAACCCGCTGCACCATCTCGACGATCTCGTCGACGGCGTCGTCGAGCACGTCGGGCATCTC